>JALZAE010000509.1 GCA_030948535.1 Gemmatimonadota bacterium
GCCGACGACTGCGCCACCGCCGAGCCGCGCACGATCGAGCGCGCGAGCCCCACCGCCATCGTCACGAAGATGCGGATGGGATGATTCTCGGGGAGATAGATCAGCTCGTAGGCGACGTCGCGGATACGCAGGAAATCGGTGTGCGGCGCGAGATCGCCACCGATCACGATGCCGGCGTCGTAGTCGGCGAAGGACGGCCGCGACAGCTTCTCGGCGTCGCTCATGGCAAAGAACTGCGCCGGCGCGAATTGCTCGCGCGTGTTCGAGACGCCGGCGTCGTCGGCGCCGAGCTTCACGTCGGCGAGGGTGAACACGCTGCCCGCGTCCGGCGCGCGTGTGCCGAAGCGCTGAATCGCGATGTGCAGCGGCACAAGCTTCTGCGTGATCTCGAGCGCGCCGAATGGATGGAGCACGAGCGTCGTCGCCGGATCGGGCAGCTGGCGCAGCGTGACGTGCTGGTTCGATCCGCTCGGCAGCCGCGGCTTCCAGTTGCCGAGATTCGAGAGCGCCTTCACCATCTCGGCGAGCACATCGATCGGGTCGAGCTTCGTCTCGTCCTTGTCGCCGAAGCTGACGTCGAACGAGGCGCTGATCGTGACCTTGATGATGAAGCCGATCTTGAACGAGCCGGTGCCCCGCGCGTGCCAAGGGGTCGGTCCCTCGAGCACGAGCTGCAACGAAATGGCGAAGAGAACCGTGTCTCCCGATCGCACGCCGATCTCCGCCTGAATCTCGGCGACGAAGTGGAACGGGTTGAAGTTGATGAGGACGTCGAGGCCGATGAAGCCGTAGACGTTGAACAGATCGATGCCGTAATACACCTCGACGCGCGCGCCGAACTGCACGCTGTTCGACGTGACCGCGAAGTACACTTGGGCGCTGACGTGCGGATTGCCCGGAAAGAGCACCATCCCCAATCGCGCCAGCGGCGGCAGGTTCATCGGCGGCGGGGTATACGCCGGATGGAATCCGCCCACGGTGAGCAGGAAGTTCGCGTTCTGTTTCCAGTACGCCCGCACCGCCATGTCGCCGGTGAGCGTGAACTCCATCACGCGCGAATCGAACAGCGATGCATCGAACGCGAACTGGCCGGCCTCGAGATCGAGGCTGGCCGAGAAGCTCACCTGCAGATGGAGAATTGCCAGATCGTCGGTGGGCAACGCCATGCGCAGCACGCCGATCACCGCGAACATCGGCCGCGGGATGTCGAGGATCAGCCCTACCGAAAGCGAGATGAGCGTCGGCGTTCCCCAGCCGAGCTTCGCCATCGGGCCGATCAGGAAATGCCCATCGCGCGGCGGGAAAACGCGCTTCAGGTCGCCGATGATCCGCGCCGAGTTGGCGACGACGTCGGTCGGGAACAGGATGCTGTTGAGCGAGCCGTCGTGCACACCGTTCTGCAGCTCCTCGAGCAGCACCGTGCGATTGAGGCCGAGCAGGCCGCCAACGCCCACGAGCGTGAAGCCCCACGAGAGTTGAAGCGGTGGAAACTCGGCGACGATGAGAATCAATAGTGAGAAGCCACCGCTGCCGTCGGGCATGCGCGTCGTGAGAATGCCGATCGCGCGCACCGAGATCGTGCCCATGAAGGTCAGCTCGAGACCGCCCTCGTATTCGCCCTTCTCCGGATCGAGGCGCAGGAATCCGCCGCCCTTGAATCCCCCGCTGTCGATCTCGAGACCCACACCCTTCGGGGGCTTGAATCCGATCGAGATGCCGAAGGGTCCGGCGTTGCCCGCGGCGAACGTCGCTTCCGATCGCAGACCGATGTCCTGCACGACGAACTTGAGCGGACCGAGGTCGCCCGCGATCGACGCGCCGACATCCAACTGGATGCGCGGCGGGTTCCCGCTCGGCACGGCGAGCTTGACGGTGAGATCATCGACGCTCACGGGGCCGAGGTGCAGATGCGGATGCAGCGCCACCTCGAATGCCGCGCTCCCCTTGAAGCGAATGCCGTTCGCCTGCGTCCACTCGAGTCCGAGCGGGATCGTCACCTCGGTCTTCCCAAGTCCGATCACCTTCTGGATGAAGCTGTCTCCGTCACCCGCGTCGATCACCACCTTGAGTCCGTTCAGCTCGGCGCCGAGCGACACCGACACGCCCGCGCCACCGACATCCGCGCCGAGGTCGAGCGACGCCGTCGAGAACTCGATGCGCGACGCCTTCGGATCGCCGATGAGCACCACTGGAGCGCCAGGCGTGAAATCGAAGCCGACGCCGATGCCCGCTGTGGGGGGCGGCGTCCCCGGCGCGAGCGGATATCGAATCGAAATCTGGTTGGGCCGAATGATGATGCCGAACAGCGTGCCGGCATTCGTGCCCGCCCGCACACGCATCTTGACCTTCGGATGCAGCTGCACCTCGAGCGGCAGCGCGCTCGGAATGCGCGGCTCGAGCACGATGCCGGGGAGCGCGCCCGCCTGCGCCGGCAACGGCCGAATCACGAACGATGTCTCGAACGACTTTCCCGCGGCACGACCGAAGAAGAACGGAAGCTCGAAAGCCTTTGGCATCGCGGGCAACGCAGGCCCGGACACACCGAGATATCCGCTCGCCACCGACGGATCCGTCTCGCTCATACGCACCGGAAAACGCAGTGACAGGAACAGGCCGGCGAGATCGTCGAGCAGGCGGTGCAGATCGAAGTCCGGCGTGCCCCACTTGTACACACGCGCCGGCAGATCGCCGGGACTCGAGATCACCTTCGGCAGCTCGCCCCAATTGAACTGCGTGCGAATGAAGGAGGGACGCGTCGCGCTCGCGGCGATCGGCTGCAGTTTGATCACGTTCAGTGATGCGAGCAGATTGAACGCGGCGCCCGCTTCGGCCGAGAGATAGTCGGTGAGCAAGAGCTCGAAGAGGCGATCGCCGATCTCCGCCGAGTACGCGCCCGGATCGGCGCCCGCCGGCGCGGGACCCGCTTTCAGATTCTGGATGCCGTCGAAAATTCCCTTCGAGGCCTTGAGCAAAGCGAGCAGCTGCGAGAGCGACGGCGCCGCGGGAAACGTGTTCAGCACGTTCATCGCCGTTTGCACGTTCGCGCCGAGCGCGACGTACGGCGCGGGAATGCTGTTGGCGCGGAACCCGAGGCGCGCCATGAGTCGCTTGAACGCGCCGAGCGATGTGCTCGCCTCGATCAGCGGTGCCGTGGCGCTGATCAGGTGGCGGGCGATCACCTCGAAGGTGTGGCGCGACTCAGCCATGCATCACTTCGGATAGGCCTCGTCGTAGTCGCGATCGATCGCGAAGTGTTGGCGGGCGTCGATCATCTCGACGAGCACGAAGCGGCAGACGTGGCAGAATTCACTGAACTCTTCACTGGTGTTCCGCATCATGCATTGGCCGGCGGGATGAAAAATGCCGCAGCCCTGCCGCACCCCGCCGTTGTAGAGTCCGATCGTCCGAATGTCGTTACGATGCGACCAGAAGCCGTCGTAGCCATCGTACTCCGGCACGACCGTGCCCGTGCCGGACGCGATCTGATCCGCATCGACGCACGGCCAGGGACTGAGCGGCCGCTGCTTGTCGTTGATGAACTTCGCGATTTTCGGGGGGAGTACGTTGAGAAAGAGGCCGGCGACAATTGGGTCCTTCACCGGGAGGTAAAGCACACTTCCGCTGACGAACACCGCTTCGGGCGCGCCAAGTGCGCCGCTCACCGTGACGGTCTTTCCGTCCGGCGCGACGGCGACAACCGTCAGCGGCCCGCTGGTGATCGGCGCTCGGCCGATCACCGATTGCCACGCCCGCACGCGGAGAAACACGGGATCGTTGATGGCGAACTGCTGGCCCGCGGCGCGCACGATCTGCAGGACGAAATTCCCTCCACCCGCCGCGGTGGGGGCCGCGTCGATGAACGCTGCTTTCTTTGCGCGATGCCAATCCCATTTGATCAACGCCGCGTTGAAGACGTTGCCTGGTCTCACTGCGGCTTCCGTCGTGAGATTGCCCCATCCATCGACCGAGGTCTCCGGATTCTTGTACGCGCCCGGGAGATCGACGTACTCGTCGCCGAGTCCAAAGGCGTGACCGAGCTCGTGGGCCATCGTGCGCCAGAAGTCGCGCTCGACGCTCTCGGAGATCGGCTCGAAGAAATCGAACGTCAGTGCGTTGCGACCCGCGACGGCCTTGACCGGCAGCGCCTCGTCACCGCCCTTGAGCGACATGGCAATGTGGGCGGGGTCCGCACCGATCTGCTGCGCACGACCGCCCCGGATCGCGGCGACCATGACGACGAGTGGAATGCTGTTGAAGTGCTCGCGCTGAAGCACCGCCGACGACCACAGGTTGCCCAGCGCGTTCGTCGCGGCGGGTCCTGCCAGCGCGACTCCGTTCGAGGCGCGCAACTCGGTGTAGAACGACACCAGTCCCCCGCGGCCGACACGATCGGGATGCAGACGCAGCATCGGCGACAGCGCCGACGCGCTCGGCGGATCTCCGAGCGCCATCTCCGGAAATCCGTCGAGCTCATCGATGAAGGTGCGTGTCGCGAGCTTCTTCCAATTGTCGACGAGCACCTTCCACTCCGACGGCAGCGGGGCTGTTGAGGTGATCTCGGCGGGCGGATCGCGCATCGTCACGGACCACCGCGCGTGGAGATCGATCTCCGACACGAGCGCGTCCGCGGGCACGGGGAAGCCCACATCGTAGATGAGATTCTCCAAAGTCCAACCTGCGCCAAGCACGTGCGAGATCGCGCGCGGCAGCGGCTTGGCCCAGGTGCGTCCGCTGGACGGAAAGGTGTAGACCTCGCATCGCACCGATGCGCCGCGCGCCGGCGTCGCCGGCGCGACGCGCCAGAAGTTCATCGACGTGGCGAGCCGGTCGTATGGGGTGGTGAGCGTGTCGGTTTTGAGGTGGTGCACGATCGTGTTGGCGATCGGCTCGAGCTTCGGCACATCGGCCGCCGTGAAACCCGAACCGAAGATGAGCACGTTCGGCACCGAGCTGGGATTGATCGTGCCGGCCCAAGTATCCGGATGTCCGTCGACGAGATCCGCTTTCGGCATCGCCGGGTCGCTCGACCAGGGCCCGGCAACCACCATGTCGGCTTTCGCGGTGACGCCTTGCCAGCTCGCGGTGATCTCGATCTTCGCTCCGAGCAGATCGCCCGCTCCGACCGAGAGCTTACCCACGTCGAAGCCCGAGCCGACGTTCGAGGCGGGCGACCAGGTCACGCCGTGGCGGTCGGTGACGTCACCCACGGTACCGTCGGCGAACTCCGCGCGAACCGTGAAACGATTGGAGGAGTTCTCGGCGCCCGCGGGCGTGACTCGGCGAATCGTTATCGGATTGGGCGTGAGCCAGATGCGCGTCACGCCGGTGTACACGTGCACACGAATCGGCGCGCGGCGAATGGTGAGTGGATTGATCCCACCCGTGTTCGTCGAGACGAAGGCTTCGATGATGAAATTGTTGGGCGAGAGCGGCTGCGGCGCCGGAGTCGTGAACGTCACCACACCGGTGGTGCGATTGACGCGGATCCCGAATGCCTCGTACTCGTCGCCGGTGAGTGTGGCGCGGAACATCGGCTTGAACTCGAGCACGATGTCGGCAGGTTTGTAGTCGAAGGCGAACTGCCGCGCGTCGCCCGTCGGCAGAACCTCGACGACGACGAGCCGGTCGAGCCGCAGATCCCGCGACGTGTCGCCCCACTTAAGATGGATGTCGTTGGCGGCGCCGTTTCTGTCGTCATACAAAATTTGACGTATCGGCACTCGGACGCCCCGCACGCATGCTTCGATGAGACAGTCGTCGCGGATCGCTGGTGCGCGATGGCGATTGACGGATGTGCACGACCAGGGTTGGAGCGTCAAGCCCTGTCGCGGAATGTGCATGATTCGCGTCGTCGGTCCGCGAGTTGCAGCGAGAAGCGCGCATGGCCACGACACCGCTCTCGCTCGACATCGCATCGACCGCGCTCGTGCTGATCGATTTGCAACGCGGCATCGTGTCCACACCAACAGTGCCCCACGCCGCAACCGACGTCGTTGCGCGCGCCGCGACACTCGCGCAGCGATGCCGCGAGCGCGGCGTGCTCGTCGTGCTCGTCGTGCTCGTGAACGTCGACCCGGGACCAAGCGGCGTGCTCATGCCCAAACCAATGACCGACGTGCAGCGGCCACCCATCGCGCCGACGCCGGACTGGGCGGAGCTGGTCCCCGAGCTCGGGCGGTGCTGGCCGCTCTGTAGCCGCTGAGGAGCGTCGAGTGCGCCGCTCAGTGGTGAAAGGTGAAGAGCCTTTGGCCCAGGTCCGTTACAAGTGTCCCCGCAAGCGACGCGATGACCGGGACGAGATACGCCGTCGCGAATCGCCGTAGCGTGCGGGCGTCGAAGGGCCAGACGGGAAGCTCGTCGATCACCGCGCCGATCTTCTGCAGGCGCTCGAGCGACTCTTCGTCCGCGCGAGTGACTTGGCCCGTCTGGATGTTGGCGTGCAAGCGCTCGAGCTCGCGTCGCACGAGCTGCGCAACCTCGCGCATCCATCGCGACTTGGCTTGCGTCATTCCATCGCGAAATGGAAGCAGCGGCGCCATGAACACCACGGGTCCGAAGATGAGATACGCAATGGTCGCTCCGATCATCACGGTACTCACTCCCGCGTTTCCCTCCGGCCGAAGTCGCCAGACCAACAGGAGCAACACGATGTTGAGGCCGAGGACCGTCAACGTGTATTGATTTCGCAGCCCGAGCCGCCCCACCGGGCGCAGTCCGCCGCACTTGTCGGGATGCAACGGAAGAATCTGCAGCGGCGCGCGCCGCACGAGGTCGGCGAGAAAGCGCGACACGGTGATGCAGCGGATGATGTAGAACGTGACGAGGACGTAGAGCAGCGTGATGCTGTAGAGATAGGCATAGCCCGCAACATTCTGCCCGGCTTTCGGGGCGATCCAGCTGGCGCCCGGGTTCCAGCGTTGCGGCAGATAGGTAAGCACACCCAACGCGATGCCGAGCCCAATCGCGAACAGCTCACCGCGAATGTTCCAGCGCCGAAATCTCTTTCCCCAATCGATGTTCACCGCTTCGGCGGCGTCGTCACCGATGGCGAACACACCATCGGCCTGTACCTGCTCCACCGAGGTAACGAGCAGCGCCTCGTCGGTGATGAGAAGCAGGACGAGCGTCGGGAAGGACACGAGCAACGCGAAGCACAGCCCCCAATCGTTCAGGAAGGGCAACGTCTTGGCGTCGCTCGCGCCCCAGAAGGGCACGCGTCCGAACCAAGCGGCGAGCAGCAGCGGCAGGTACACGATCGCCGCCGACAGGAGGTACGCCGCAGCGAGCGTCCGCGCGGTGATGGGTCCGCGGCGGAGCGCCAGCCAATGAAGCAGTGAACCGCCCGATGTATCGGGACAGAGACTGGCCGGGGAGGCGTCGCGCATCGGGCTAACCTATGCCCGCCGGACGATTCCGCTATGCCAGCCGCCGCAGATTGACGCGGGTCGGCGCGGACAAAACAACTGCACAGCAGCCGCCGTTTACGCGGATCGATCGGACGGCCGCTTGAGCAACGGCGCGCGTGCGCGTTTGAATCCCTACTTGGTCTCCACTCCAGCCATTGCATGCACGAGACCGACGTTCGCCCACGTGGCGCCGGCGTCGGCGGAGCGATAGACCCATCGCCGTACATGACCGAGTTGCGATCGTTCGCCTCGCCGGTCCCAACCCACACCACTCAAGGATCAGATGGCGCGACCGCGATGTCGCCGATCGCCGCGACGTGCCCGTGCTCGAAGATCGACGCG
>JALZAE010000528.1 GCA_030948535.1 Gemmatimonadota bacterium
GCGCGGCCTCGAGTGCATCGGCGAAGGCGGGGCGCGACAGTGCAGCGCCCGGCACCGTCTGCATCACCGTGCCCGACTCGGCCGACAACCGCTGCGAGAGCACGTCGCTCAGCCACGGAACAAATCCGGCGCGAACGGGGAGCGTGGTCGCGTCGGGGGTGAGCGGCGAGGCGATGAGCACGTAGCCGGGACCACTCACGATCCATGGCTCGCCCGCCGCGGTGGCGAGCGTGTCGATCTGCCGGCCGCCGCTGGATGACAGCACGTAGCGTAAGGTGACCGTTGCATTGTCGAGACGATCGCCGCGCACGACGCTCTCGCTGCGGCGGATGGCGCCGAAGCGCCAGGGAATGCCGAGGCGCTCGAGCGCCCGATTCGCCGCTCCGACGCGAATGGGATCGGACGGCGCGACGATCAGCGCCGGCAGCTTGGAGACTTCATCCGCCGGCGCGAAGGCCACGTCACCACCTGCGGTCACGCGCTCCGATTGTACCAGTGCGTCGACCGCTGAGCGCGCGAACATGCCCAACGAGGGGGCGACGTTGACCGATGGTGCGGGACCGATCCAGGCGGCGAATGGCCGTACATCGTCGCCGCGCAGCTCGTCGGGCTCGACCTCGACGGTGCCAGACACCCATCCCCGTTCCGGCGGCGATGCGCGCACGAGAATCTCGCCGTCGCGCGCGACAGACCCGCGAGCGAGCGTTCGCCCCTCGAGTGTGATGCGATACGTGGCCGAGTCGGCAACGAGCACGCGCGCCTGCACTGCCCCACGCGGCGTCCATCGCGACGGCGATGCCGTCGCCTCGATCACGCCATGATTCGGCGGCGGCGCTCCCTTTGGCCGATAGACCAGCACCTTCGCATCGCCGATCGACACCGGGGTCTTCCAACTGGTCGCTTGCCCGTCGGTGATGATCGCGATCTCGCGCTCGTTGAGCACGCCCGCGCGAACGAGACCGCTCGCACGAGCAAGCGCGCGCGCCAAGTCGCCCGCGCCGCCGAACGCCTCCACACGATCGATCGCCTGCATCACCGCGCCGACGGAGCCGCCGTGCACCACACCATCGACGGTGATCAACCAGATGTGATCATCGGCCGAGGCGCGGCGCAGCACGTCGCGCGCGCGAGTCTTTAGATCATCCAGCACCGGATGGCCGGCTTGGATGACCGACGAGCTGAGCGAGTTGTCGAGTACGATCGCCATCGACGTCGGCGCATGGCCGCCCGAGCCGACGCGCGCGACCGGTCGCGCGGCGGCGCCGGCCACGAACAGGACCGCCAGCACGCGCAGAATCATGAGCAGGAGATTCCGCAGGCGAAGCTTGCGGCTATGCTCGCGCTCGGCCCTCACGAGATAGCGTACCGCGGGAAACTCGACCTGCGTTCCGATGCGTCGGCGCATCAAGTGAATCAGCAAGGGCACCGCGGCGGCGAGCGCGCCGAGCATCCACGCGGGTGCGAGAAACTCGATCACGGAAGACGCCCGCGATGCGAGAACGCGCGGCGCAGCGGCACGCCGAACGGCGCGTCGGTCAGAATCAGCTCGTACGCGGCGCCCGTGCCGGTCACCGCGTCGCGCCACTCACTGATGGCCGTCTCGACCGTGGCGCGATAGGCGGTTCGCACGTCGGCCACCGTCGCCGCAACGGACGCCGAGCTCTCCGGATCGACGAAGATCGCGTCATGCCCGTCGCGCAGTTCGCGCTCGGCGGGATCGAGGATGTGCAGCACGGTGACGTGATGGCCGAGCCTGCGAAGTCCGCGCACGCGCACGACGACTTCATCCATGTCCATCAACAAGTCGGAGATGAGCACGACCCAGCCGCGCCGCGCGATGAGTCTGCCCGCTTGCTCGAGCGCCGCCGGTGCGTGTGATGCGAGTCCGCTGCCCGGCTCGCGCAGCGCAGCGACGAGCCGCTTCCACTGTCCGGTGCGCACGCGCGGCGGCACGGATGTGCGTACGTGGTCGTCGAACCGGATCATGCCGACCGCGTCGCGCTGCCGGAGAAAGAGAAGGGCGAGCGCCGCGGCAAGCCGCTCGGCGTACTCGAGCTTGGTGATGCGCGCGGGATCGCCCGTCCACGCCATCGACCGGCTGACATCGAGCACAATCGTCGAACGAAGGTTCGTCTCTTCCTCGAACTGCTTCACGACCCAACGATCGGCGCGCGCGGCGGCACGCCAATCGAGGTAGCGCAGCTCATCGCCCGGTTGATACGGCCGGAACTCGGCAAACTCGACCGAGAATCCTTTCCGCGGCGAACGGTGCAGTCCGGTGAGGAAGCCGTCGACAATCCATCTAGCGACCAACTCGATGTGACCGAGCGCGGCCACGTCGGAGGGGTCCAGCAGGTCGGCGCGGTTGTTGTCCATAGAGGCAGGCAAACTAACGAGTTGGGGCTGCGGGCTGGGGCTAGGAGTCGGGGCGCATACGAACACTTTACAACCAGCGTTGGTGAACAGCGCCCGAGCCCCATCCCCCAGTCCCTGTCCTCAATCCGGTACGCGCGACGTCGCGCTTCGTGGACAGCAAACGCTTGCGTGTCTCTGCGCGCACCAATAACCTGCGAAATCGCAAGCACTTGGTCGCGGAGTGCGGCAGGACCGAGTGGGCACACGGCGTGCCTTTGGCGCCGGTGCCGATCACCGAGGTGTTCACCATGAAGTGTGCAGCCTACGCGTTGGCCGCTGCCGGCTGGCTCGCGATGACGGGAGTTTCGCTCGTGGCGCAGGAGCCGACGCCGCGCGAAAGAGCTCCGATCGATACGCGAAACGATCGCAGGACCGATGACCGCACGCCAAACGTCCGTATCTGGATGGACGGCGACCGCGTGCTTCGGCGTGGGGAGCGCTCGCGCGCGTATTTCCGCGCGGATGAAGATGCGTATGTGATGATCGTTCGCATCGACACTGACGGGCAGCTGCACATTCTCTACCCCGACAATCCGCGCGACGAGGGCTTCGTTCGCGCCGGCGTCACCTATAGCACCGCCGACCGCGGCGCCGACGCCTTTTATGCCGACAATTTTCCCGGCATGGGCTACGTCTTCGCGATCGCCAGCTGGGATCGCTTCGACAGCGAAGCCCTGAGCCGCGACGGACGCTACTGGGATTATCACAACGCCGGCTTCGAGCGCATTCATGGCGATCCGTTTCAGGCGATGCACGAGTTCACGCAGCGCGTCCTCTACGACCGGCGCTCGCCGTACTCGCTCGACTACGCCGAGTACTATGTGGAACGGCACGTCGACTATCCGCGCTTTCTCTGCTACCAGTGCCACGAGTATCGCTCGTACATCGCGTGGAATCCGTACAGCGTGTTCTGCCGGCAATTCCGCGTGGTGGTCTACGACAACTTTTACTACTCGTATCCGCGCCGCTACTACGGCCCTTCGTACTCCAGCGCACGGATCGTCTACGCACCGCAGCCGCGCTACGAGTTCAAACGGGCGATCGCGGGCGCACCGATCAGCGCGGTGAACTTCATCGAGCGCCGTCGTCGCACGGATTCCGACGATCTTCGCCGGGGCGGTTCGGCAGTGGGCGGGGCAAACGGTGGCTATCGGCGAAACGACTACAACAATCAGGCGGAACGCATTCAGGTCGGTCCGCGTGGTGACGACGGCATGCCACTCCGGCGCCGCGCCGATGATGAATCGCAAGGCTCGCGGTACGAGCCGCGCGGGAATGGCGGCACGACCTCGCCGTATCCGGATCGCACGGCGCCGCGCCGCGAGTCCGAACGTCTCGACGGCGGCGATTTCCGGGGCGATCCGACGCTCGCCGTGCCGCGGCGGGATGATCGTCGCGACGAGCGGCGCCCGCCGATCGACCGCAACGTGCAGAGTGGGCCGCAGGGCGTCCCGATACGTCGTCCCGATCCGGCGCCAAGCCGGAGCGAGCCGATCACGCTGCGGGCCGAACCGCGCCGTGATCCGCCGCCGCCGCCGCGCTCGAGCCCGCCGCCGTCGGCGCAGCGCACGACCACGAGCTCGAGCGGCTCGGTGATGCGTCGCAAGCCCTGAGACGCGGGTGCTCGTCGCGGCAGCCGCACTGGCGATCGCGTCGGCGATGCCGTAAAGCTTGGTCCCTCGGCTATACTTCGGGGTTAGTTCCAGTTCGCGGTGACCGCCCAGCCGGGTTCGCAGTCACGCCCACCGCACCGAGCCCCGAAATTGAAGCTTGATCACATCAGGAATTTCTGCATCGTCGCGCACATCGATCACGGCAAGTCCACGCTAGCGGACCGGCTGATCGAAGCGACGGGGATGATCACGAAACGCGAGATGAAGGCCCAGGTGCTCGACACCCTGGACCTCGAGCGCGAGCGTGGCATCACGATCAAGCTCAACGCAGTACGCATGCAGTACGAAGCGCGCAACGGCGAATCGTTCGAGCTGAACTTGATCGACACGCCGGGTCATGTGGACTTCACGTACGAGGTGTCGCGCTCGCTCGCCGCGTGCGAGGGCGCGATCCTGGTCGTCGATGCGTCGCAGGGGATTCAGGCCCAGACGCTGTCCAACCTCTTTCTGGCGATGGACGCGGGCCTCGACATCATCCCCGTCCTCAACAAGATCGACCTGCCCGGCGCCGAGCCGGAGCGGCGGCGCCAGGAAGTCGTCGACCTGCTCGGCTGCGATCCGGAGGACGTGCTGTTCGTCAGCGCGAAAGAAGGGATCGGCGTGCCCGAGCTGCTCGAGCAGGTGATCAAGAAGGTTCGCGCGCCCGAAGGCGATCCCGACGGTCCGCTGCGCGCGCTCATCTTCGACTCATACTACGACCGCTACCGCGGCGCCATCCCGAGCATTCGCGTCGTCGACGGCAGCATCCGCCACGGCACCAAGATCACATTCGGCGCGAGCGACGCGGTGTACGAGGTCGACCAGGTTGGCTACAACCAGCTGCGCCAGGTGATCGCCGAAGAGCTCGGCCCGGGCGAGGTCGGCTACGTCGTCGCGAACGTGCGCAGCGTGCGCGAGACGCGCGCGGGCGACACGATCTTCGATGCGACGAATCGCGCGGAGCAGGCGCTGCCCGGCTACAAGGAAGTGCGCAGCTTCGTCTTCGCCGGCATCTATCCGACGGACACGACACAGTACGAGACGCTGCGTGACGCGCTCGCGAAGCTCCAGCTCAACGACGCGTCGTTGAACTACGAGCCGGAGACGTCGACCGCGCTCGGATTCGGATTCCGCTGCGGATTTCTCGGGCTGCTGCACATGGAAATCGTGCAGGAGCGCCTCGAGCGCGAATTCGACCTCGCGCTCGTGACGACGGTACCGAGCGTGGAGTATCACGTCTATCACACCGACGGCCGGATGGAATTGATCGAGAATCCATCGCTGCTTCCCGAGGCCGGCGTGATCTCGCGCATCGAGGAGCCCTACGT
>JALZAE010000532.1 GCA_030948535.1 Gemmatimonadota bacterium
TCTCGGGAGATACGTCGTCCGCGCCCGGAGCGCCGGCAACGTGCAGCGACGGCCATAGCGCGGTGTAACCGTAGTGATGAACGAGCCTCGTATCGGCGCGAATCGCGTCGACGGCGGCGACGGACACGGCGAGGCTCGCCTGGATGTCATGTACCGCAAGCTGCGCCAACGAGCCGAGCATCGGATCAACGTCCGCCGGCAGCGCGTCACTCTTCACCGCCTTGGCCAAATCCTCCAACATCTTAGACCGGTTCGCCATCACCGCGACGAACAGGTTTCGCGTAAACCACTTCGGCATGCTGGTGATTTGCCCGAACGCCTGCCTGGCGACAGTGCCCAGCTCCAGCAGTCGCTCCTTGTCGGACGAGAGCGGAATGGGCTTACCGAGCTTCGCACAGATGGCGAGCAGGGAGCGGAATCCCATCGGCTCCCAGCTGATGGGACTCGGGACCGGGTCGCCTTCTACGGCCATCGGCCCGGCGATTTCCTCCGCGCTGTACTGGCCGGCTCGCTTGTTCGCGCTCTGCCCGAACATGGGAGTTGTGTTCCATTCCTTCACCACCTGATCGCGGAATTCATCGGTGTACTGCTCACCGAGCAGCGAGCGCAGCACGATGCCGAGGAGCTGCGGGTGGCGGCGTCCCGCGTGCAGTTTGGCGTCCTTCGGGGGCACAAAGGTGAAGCCCGATAGTCCGACGGAGACCGCCGCGATCGGCGGCAGGTCGGGCGCGCGTTGCAGTGTTGGCGCGGTTAGCGGTGTGAGCTGCTCGACATGCTGACCAGCCACCGCCGCATCTGCCGCACGATCCGCCTCGCGCTCGAGCGCATCGTAGTCGTGTCCCGCGTGCTGAACCCCTCCGACGGCACCAGCCTGCTGAACAACGTGCGCTAGTTCGTGGCCGAGGAGCCGCTGTCCTTCGGTCGTCTCCGGCGCGTATCGGCCGTCGGCGAAGACGATGTCACGACCCGTCGTGTACGCGAGTGCGCCTTCGCTCCGCGCCATGCGATTCGCGTCCGCGCTCGTGTGCACGCGAACATCACTCACGTCGTGGCCATAGGCGCGACCGAAATACTTCCTGGTGTGCACCGGCAGTGGCTGCCCCCCGGCCGGCACCACGACACTGGAGCTCCGCTGCCGGATGCCGTGCGGATCAGCCGCGCGTTGGAGGCGCGCCTCCTCCTCGCAATGCGGACAGGGTGTGTTGCCTGCGGCGCACGCGGCACATTTCCGCTGCACCCTGATCGAGCGCGGCGCCGGTCGCTGCCCCAAGCCGAGCGCGAATCGCGATGCCGTCGGCTGCGGACGCGCCACCGGCGGGGCGGAGCAGCGTGTCCCTTTCTGCGGGCCACTCTCCTTCGCCGCCGCCGGTGCGGGACGGGCCTTCGCGCGGGCCGCGGTTTTCTGCGATCCCATTGACGACTCGCTCTCTCGGCTCGCCCGGAGCGGCTACGGGAAGAAGGTCACGATCAACAGATCGTTCACGGTCTTTCCGTTTTCGCTGAGCATGAGTCGCTCGGCGGTCGTCGCCGCCCGGATGCCGGGAGGCTGCGCGAGACTGCTCGCGAGGACTACCGTGGGACTGCTGCCTTCGAGCGCCGTGACCATCCCGTTCAGCCTCGAGATGTCGGCGCGATCCGAAGCACCACCGAGTACCAGCTCCACACCCGAGACGTGACTCACGGCGGCGAATCCCACGAGATGACCATGAAGCTCCGTGAGCAGCGCCTGGAACTCGACATCCTGCACAAGCGTGTCGCTGAGGAAGGTGATCACGTCGTGCTGCAATGCAATGCGCGGAGCTGCCCCAACGGCCGAGTGCAGCGCGATGGCGCGCACCGTCCGCTTCGTTTGTGTCACGAACACCGAGATCGCCGGGCAGGTCGGTCCCACCGGCCACGCGCCCGCAACGGGGCGCTGCACTACTGGTACGTTTGCCGCTATTCCCGCCGCGCTCACCAACGCCTGTCCGCGCGCTTGCAGCGTTGCCGCATCGCCGGCCGCGGTGACGGCCGGATTGTGGTAGACCACGAGGCTGTTGGCGGTGCCGCCGCCGGTGTTCGTCCACGCCTGCGCCAGCGCCCCACCGTCGCCGGCGATGGGCGTCATCGACCCCTGCTCGAATTCGACCGACGCGAGGTGTCTGATCTCCGGCGCCTGCAGGAGCGCCGACAGATTGTCCGCGTCGAGCAATCGCAGCAGAGGAGCGCTGAGCTCTATGCGATACACGTCGTGACACGTCGTGTGGGTCACGTTGAGTGTGACGAGGAAGATCATGCCGTCCGTACCCGGCACGGCAAGCGCAGCGGGAACATCGGGGATCGTCTCGAACAGCGACTGATTCGGATCGATGGCCGACGTTGCCGCCACGCCTTCCGCGACGCGCGTCAATCGCGGACTCGAGAGAGGCGCATCGGCGGCGACGATCGTCGCGATCGCGCCGTAGATGAGCGTGTTGCCCGGCTGCGCGGTGCTCCAGTCGCGGAGCAGCGCATCGGGCGCGGTGAGCAGCGTCGACAATCCGCCAGAGAATTCCACCACGTCCACGCGCTTGAATGGAATGCGCGTGATGTCACTCGGCGTGAGTAGCGCCCGCCGAATCGGGATCAGCTCTCGCACGCTCTCGGCTCGATACTCGTAGAGCTGATAACGTCGCGGCGGCGTCACCGGCGGTTGCTCGACGGGTGCGGCACACCGCTTCGTGCGCCGGCGATGGAACAGCACCCAGTCGAGCGTCGCGCGCACGGTGAGATCATCCACCGGCGGCGGTGCCGGCGGAAAAAGTTGATGCAGCGCCGCATCGACGTACGCGGTGCCGCCCTGGTTTGCCCGCGTCATGCCTTGGCCGATGAGCTCGAGAGCCGAAGTCGAGAGCATGCGGAGCGCGCTCCCCTCAGTGAGCGCATCTCCGCTGGCGATCGCGCTCGCGGTGAGCAGTTCGATCAGCTTCGCGTAGGGCGAATTCCCGGCGAGGCTCACGAGCGCGCTGTTCGTGCCCACGCCTGCCCCGACGGACAGCTTGAGCGTCGCCGCGAGCGGCTGGCCGCCCCACGACCCCTCCGCAAGAAGCACGATGCGGGACGTCTCGCTGCCGAAATTGACTTTGAGCGTTCCGGCCTCGGCCGTGCCGCTACGCTGGAGCGTGACCTCCACCTCGAGCGATGGGGAGTCGTTGCTCGTTGCCGTGCTCTCGAGAACGGCCTGCGAGCTGTACGTGCCCGTGAAGTGGCCGGTCATGCGCTGGCCGGCCGTCGTATCGACGGAGGCCTGCGTGACGCTGAAGGATCCAAGAACGCGGAATCGCAGGAGCGCGTGAATCGGATTCTGTGCATTCGCGCCCGGCTCGGACGAGAGCACGAGCTCGAAGCTCATCGCGGTCGTCTCGGCCGTCGACATGGCAAACGGATCGCGATCGGTTCGCATCGTCGACCACATCGACACCTGCGTGGGCAGCGGGGCAGTCGCGCCCGGCGGTGGTGTTACCTCGCCGACCGTCCCGGGCGATGGCGGCGCGGAAATCGTCGAGCCGGTCGGCGCGCCCACCGCGGCGAAGGCGCGCGAACTGCGCGCACTTGCTCCACTGGCCGCAAAGCGCGCGATGATGGCACCATCAAGCATCTCGCTGCGCGCGAACGCCGGAGCCGCCGTCGCGCTGTTCGCCACCCGACTCAACATCTCGGCGCGCGCCTGAGGCGCCGCGCTGCTGAGTGCGCGGATGCCGTTGACAGTGTCGACGATCAACTGCGCGGTCTTGGCC
>JALZAE010000538.1 GCA_030948535.1 Gemmatimonadota bacterium
CATCCGGCGGCGTACGCGCCGAGCCGAAGATCGCGACCCCGCGCTCCACGGACGCCAGCGTATCGAAGCCCTCAATGAACTCGCCCATGATGCGCATGACGCGCCACGGATCGGTGAGGGTGAAATCGGTGGCGGCAGTGCGGCCGGTCCCCGGGCCCGTCGCGAGCAGCTTCTCGTCCTCCGTCATCACCGGGGCGGCGTTGCGGATCGATTGATCGACGGTGACGGCGCCCTTCTGCACGACGGCGGTCTGCTGCGACGGCGGCACACGGCCGGCCGCCATGTGGCCCGACTCGGTGCGCTCGCGCAATCCCTGCCGCGCTTGATGCTCGGCCTGCGCCTGTTGCGCCGGTCCGGTCTTGCGGCCGCCCGCCGTCCGCGCGGGCTTCACGCGAGCCGCTTTCTCGCGCGCGACATCTTGTCTCGACGCCTCTGACGCTTTCTTGGTGGCCGATCGCTTTGGTTTCTTCTCTGCCATGGGGAAAAACTAGAAGCATTGGGTGTTCGGTCCTAGGTGTTAAGTGCTAGGTCGCTTGGAGAACTTCGCGTTAGCTTCCAGTATGCCTGTTTCGCGCACTGATCGAGGGACACCGAGCGTCATCATCCTCCTCGCCGATGGGGCGCGGGCCGATACGTTGGCGTCGGCGATTGACGCGGGCGCGCTGCCGGCGATGGCGCGGATGCGCGACGAAGGCGGCATGCACGAGGTGACGACGGTTTTTCCGTCGGTGACCGGACCCGCCTACGCGCCATTTCTCATGGGGCGTTTTCCGGGAGATGTCGGCCTGCCCGGCCTCCGCTGGTTCGATCGCGCGCGCACGGGCGCGACGGCGCCCGACCACTGCCGAAGCTACGTCGGCGTCGAGATGGCCTACGTCGACCGCGACATCGACCCCGCATCGCCGACGGCGTTCGAGCTCGCGCCCTCATCGCTCGGCGCGATGAACATGATCTCACGCGGGCTGCCTCGCGCATCGCGGCTGGGCGCGGGTTGGCGCTTCGCGCTGCGCGCGGCGGGCGTGCACTTTCGCGGCGATGTGCGCGGCTGGCTCGCCATCGATCGCGACATGGCGAGCAGCGTCGCGCGTCACGTTCGCGAGCAGCGCCCCGCCTTCACCTTTGCCGCGCTGACGGGCGTCGACAAGAGCTCACACGCGACCGGCCATGACGGCGCCGCGGTAATCGACGCGCTGCGCGTCGTCGACGAGCTCGCGGCCGAGATCCGGCACGACGCCGAGCGCGCCGGACGGTGGGACGACACCCATCTATGGATCGCCAGCGATCATGGCCATTCGCCCGTCCGCCACCACGATGATCTCGCCGGCGCGGTGCGCGCCGGCGGATACGGCGTGATCGCGCATCCGTGGGTGTACGGTCATCGGCGCGACGTCGCGGTGATGGTCAGCGGGAACGCGATGGCGCATCTCTACGTCGAGCTCGCCCGGCGCGAGCGCGGCTGGTGGCCCGCGCTACGCAATCGCTGGGAGTCGCTGGCGGCGTTGCTGCTCGAGCGCGAGTCGGTCGACGTGTTGATGCTGCCGATCAGGGCCGATCTGTGCGAAGTACGAACGCGCGATCGTGGCACCGCGCACATCGCCCGGGAGGGGAGCGGGCCGGCCGCGCGCTACTCGTATCTGCCCGTCGACGGCGATCCGCTCGGCTTCGGCGAGCTGCGCGACCTCACGGCGGACGAGAGCCACGATGCGACGATCGACTCCGACTATCCGGATGCGACCGTGCAGATCGCATCGCTCGCCGGCTCATCGCGCGCCGGCGATCTCATCATTTCAGCCGCGCGCGACTGGGATCTGCGCGCCAAGTGGGAGCCGATCCCGCATCGATCGTCGCACGGCGCCCTGCACCGCGATCACATGATCGTGCCCCTGCTGTTGAACCACCGACCGTCGGAGACTCCGCGCCGCACGACCGACGTCTTCGCGAGCGCGATGCATCTACTCGGCGTGCCGCTTCCCGCGGCCGCGGATGGCGCGTCATTCGCGCGAGCGGAGAGCCACAACGCCGAAATGTGGAACAGCATCTCCGAGCGCTGACGGGCTACGGCGTCGACCGCTTGGAGACGACGTCGTCGTCGGTGCCCACCCGGCCGTCGGCGCCGACCGACCGAATCTCGTAGACCTTGGGGCCGACGAAATACGTGAAGGGGCGTCCCCAGCCATCGAGCAGCCACATGCTGTCGGGCTTGGGATAGCGCGTGTACTCGACCGTCATGAGCTCCTCGAGCTTCTCCGGCACGCGCCCGCGGACGAGCCGAAAGCGTGAGATCATCTCGTGCACGTGCTGCGCATTGATGATCGTCATGCCGCGGCGGATGCGGTCGGCATCGCCCTGTGCTTCGCGCCGGGCAATGATCGAGTCACTCCTCGTCGCGACGACGGCGCGCGGTGGCTGCTGGTCGGATGCGCAGGGCACGCGCGCTCCAACGACGACCGCCCGCGGCTGCTGGAACGGGTCCGGCGAATCGCTCGCCGAATGCGCCAGACCGCGGAGCGAGTCGGCCTCGATCGCGACACGAAGGCTCACGTCGCCGGCGCTTTCCTTCCACACGATGCCTAACGAGTCGTCGCCGATCATCTCCCACGCGGCGCGCGCGTCGCGGGGTGGAAGTTGCGTCATGCTCGGCGCGGGCCTGAGCACGCGAAAGCGCGAGCGATACTGCATGGGGTTCGTGTCGAGCTGCACGCGGCGCGGCAGGACGGCCGCCGGATCCTCCGCGTGCACCGGACCCGTGAACCACCATCGCGAATAGCTGAGATCGTAGCACCCGGCGACGGTCTCCGGCGTGAAACGTGGCGGCCGGGGGTCGGGCCGGGGCGCGCTCATCGTGATGCGCGACGAGCGCTGAGCGGCAAGGGACGTAGTCGAAATGAGCGCCGGTACGAGAAGCAGCGGCGCGATGCGGCGGAATAGCAAGTGAAGGTCCTGCACAGCGGGGGCGCGTCTTGCGAAAGGTGGCGCCGCTCCGCGGCCGCCGGTGGTATAACGCTACTCACGCATGGTGTCACCGTGCGCACGAGGCGTCAAGCAATTGACGGCATAGTGCGCCAGGCGTCACGCTCGCGGCGTCATTTGACCCACGCCGCGAGCACATCCTCGGCGATGCGCCCTTCGGTCGCCTCGAGATCGGCAAAGCGGCCGCTGTTGCCGTTGGTGAAGACGGCGATGACGATCGGACCGCCCGGCGCCGGCGCGTACATGATCCCGACGTCATTGCCGAGCAACGGCGGCCAGTCCCCGGTCTTGTGCCCGATCGCCACGCGATCCCCGACGCGTTGCGGCAGGCGGGATGAATAGAACTGTTCGCGCAACGTGCGCCGCATCGCGGCGGTAGACTTTTGCGTCGCGAGTTGGCCGCGCTCGAGCTGCTCGAGCAGCCGCGTGATCTCGCGGGCCGTCGTGCGGCCGAGCCACTTGGTGGAGTCGAGCACGAAGGCCACATTCCGCCGCGTGGCGCCGGAGTCGTTTGGAAAGCCGCGCTCGAATATCTCCCGATCGCTAAGCGATGAATACTTTGGATCGAGCGACTCCCACACCGCGCGAAAGGTCTGTCCGACAGTCATCCTGAGACGCGTCTCGCGATAGCCCAGCGAATCGAGCATGCGATTCACGCGCGCGAGCCCCACTTTGTTGATGACCAGGTCCGTCGCTGTGTTGTCGCTCGTGATGATCATCTGCGTGATCAAGTCGCGCAGGGTAGGCTGGAGCCCGACGGCGAATGTCTGGAGAAGGCCCGAGCCACGCCGTACATCTTTTGGCTGGATTGTGTAGCGCGCGTCGAGATCGAGGCGTCCGGCATCGGCGTCGCGATAGGCGAGCACCATCACGGCGAGCTTGATCACGCTGGCGGTATTCATCGGCTCGTCGGCGCGGAGGGCCACTTCGCGGCCCGTCGAGAGCTGTTTCGCGTAGAAGGTGGCGTGGGCGGGGAGCGAGTCGAGGCGGGCGCGGATGGTGGACTCGAGTTGCGCGCTCGGTTGATCGGCGGACGCTGATGCGGTGCGCGCCTGCGCGGCGGCGCGGCCGGCGCAGAGTGTTGCGATGCTGGCGAGGAGAGCGATGAGATAGACCGCGACGCGCGACATCGGCGCGCCGGATTCGGACGGTGGAGGCGTGACAGAAACGAACGCGAGCATCGGGTATCCTCTGGTCAGGGCGTCGGTACTAAGGCGACGATGGTCGGTTGTACGGTCACACGGACACGTGATCTCTGCCATTTTTTCCCAGACTCGAGCCAAATTTCGTGCGCTCAGTGGCGGAGCGCGACGATCGTGCGATCGGCCGCCGTACACCCGCGATACTGCGCCTCCTCGAACAACGATAGTCCGCTCAAATCGGAATTGGCGTAAAACAGTCGCTCCGCGCTTGGGGCGCCCGCGCGTCCCGGCGCCGACAGAAAGCCGACGCTCGGCCGCACCATGGCGTGCCCCATCCGCATGATGTCGATCCGCGACACGCATTCCCGGATGTCTGGATGCGCCTGTGCGAGGTCCGCCAGAATAAGATCGCGCCACTCACTCCAGCTCCGCCGCAACAGCGTCGCGCGCGACGCCGCGGGCGTTTCGTCGGCGAGCGCCCAGTAGTACGTCCATACCGTGCGCTCGACGTGCGTCCGCAACGTCTGATGCGTCGCGTTCACGTAGCCGAGTGCGGGCGAGTCGTAGATCACGTTGTCCCACGCCGGCGCGAATCCCTTCTCCTTCGGCCAACGCTCGAGCGTGAGATTCGCGGTCATCCACGGCGAGTAGGCGAACCCCGGATCGACGGCGCCCTCGACCACATACGGCGCGAGAAAACTCGGCGCGGCAAAGATCACCGCGTCGGCGAGATAGTCGACGCCACCAGCACTCGAGCTCGCGCGCACGCGCCAGTCTTTGCCGGCGCGCTCGATGCGCCGCACCGCCGTGCCCGTCGTCACGTAGAGAGCGAGCTTCGCCAGCAATCGGCGAGCGATCCATCCGTTGCCATCGGGCCAGGTGAGCGGACCGCGCTCCTCCGCCTCGCGCGCCGCGAAGTAGTGCACGCCCGCCCACGCCGAGGTATTGATTGCGCGCGCACCGTAGTCGTCGCGGCAACCGTAGTCGGCGTACCAGCGCAGTTGAGGCGTCGTGAACCGCTCGCGCCGCATCCACTCGTCCATCGAGATGGTATCGAGCGAGCCTGTCTGGCGGAGCGACGAGGTGCCCATCGCCATCGGGATCGTAAACTCCCCCGTCGCGCGGAGCTCCGTCATCCGATCGGCGAACCGCTTGTACTCGGCGCGATCGGCGGCGGTGAGACCGGACGATCCCTCGATCCCTTCCGTCCACTCGTTGCGGATGAAGAGCCGCTCCTGCGGCGCGAAGCAGAGCGCGCGCTCGTCCCACACACCGTCGCGCAGCACGCCGAGCTCGGTAAACAGCTCGCGCACGAGCGTCGCGCTCTTGTTCGGTACAGGCACGTAGTGCGCCGCCCAAGGATAGCGCGACACCTTGTTCTCGCCCGAGCGCGAATTGCCGCCGGCATCGTTGTTGAGCTCGAGCACGACGAAATCCTTCACGCCTTGACGGTCCAATTGCCACGCGGCCGAGAGCCCCGCCATGCCGCCGCCGACGATCACGATCGGAACTCGTACAGTTCGCTGCGCCGGGGCAATCGGCGCACGATCGCGTATCTGATGGCCGAACGCGCCGTCGTCATCGACGAACCCGCCGGCGATTCCGCGGTCGGTCTTGCATCCGAGACCGACCAATGCCGCGGCGCCAAGCGCCGCGCTCTGCAAGAACTCTCGCCGGTTCGGCGTCACGCCACGGCCGGCGTCAGCGGTTGATGCGGTCCCACTCGTCCGCGTAGTAACGAACGATCGCCTGCGTGTTCAGCCGATTCGGCTCCGCGGCGACGGGAAGCATGTCGATGGGAAAATCGAACATCTGCGGGATCGTGCGAGCGCTCAGGAATTTCAACCCACTTGGCAGCGACTCGGGATATACGTAGTCGCCGGTGCCCGCGAGCACGAATCCCCATTCGCCGAACGACGGCACGTACAGGTGATACGGATACGTGCGCAACCCCGCCTCCTTCAGCGTCGCGGCGATGCTCCAGAACGCGCGCGGCGCGAACAGCGGTGACGTGCTCTGCACGACGATCATCCCGGCGCGACTCACGTGGTGCGCGAGCAGCCGATAGAACGCGCTCGTGTACAGTTTGCCGACCGCGTAGTTGTTCGGATCGGGAAAGTCGACGACGACGAAATCGTACATCTCCTGATTCTTGTCGAGCCACACGAAGGCGTCATCGTTGATCACCGTCACGCGCGGATTGCGCAGCGAGTTGCCGTTGAGCTTCGTCAGCACGGGATGCGTCGTGAAGAGCCGGGTCATCTCGGGATCGAGATCGACGAGCGTGATGTGCTCGACGCCCGGATGCTTCAGAATCTCGCGCACCGCGAGACCGTCGCCGCCGCCGAGCACGAGCACGCGCCGCGCCGCCGGCATCGACGACAGCCCCGGATGCACCAGCGCCTCGTGATACCGATACTCGTCGCGCGAGCTGAACTGCAGGTGCGAGTTCAGAAAGAGGCGCAGGTCATCCTTCCACACCGTGAGCACGATGCGCTGATAGCGTGTATCGCGCGCGAAGATGACATCGTCGGCGTAGATGCTCGACTCCGCGGCCTTCGTGATGCGCTCCGCGCCTAGCAAGCCGGCGCCCAACATCGCGATCACGACGACGCACGACCCTTGCAACGCTCGTCGCGCGCCGAGCAGGTCGCGAAAGAGATGTGTCGACCAGAGCGCGACGAGCGCGTTCACCAACCCAAAGAACATCGCTGCGCGCACGAGACCCAGCTCCGGCACCAGCACCAGCGGGAAGAGCAGCGACGCTCCGAGCGCGCCCAGATAGTCGAACGTCAACACGTTCGCAATCACGTCCTTGAACTCGAAGCGGTCGCGGAGAATGCGCATCAGCAGCGGAATCTCGAGCCCGACCAGCACGCCAATCACAACGACGAGTGCATACAGGGCGAGCCGGAACGCACCTGTGTACGCGAAGGCGAGAAAGAGCAGCGTGCTCGAGAACCCTCCGACCACTCCCACCATCAGCTCGATCGCCACGAAGCGCGACGCGAGTCCGCGATTCAGGTAGCGCGACAGCCAGCTCCCGATTCCCATCGCGAACAGGTACGTGCCGATGACCGTCGAGAACTGCAGCACGCTGTCGCCGAGCAGGTAGCTGGCGAGCGAGCTCGCGACGAGCTCATAGATCAGCCCGCACGCGGCGATGAGCAGCACCGAGAGGAACAGCGCGACGGGCACGCTAGAGCCTCGCGCGCAAGCGCGTCAGGGAGAGTGAATCTCGCCGGGATCGGGGCGGGCGCCCGGCTCTGGCGGCGCGGGCGCTTACACGCTGCGAGCCAGCGCGCTCTAGGCACCAAGCATCCGGTGCGTGAGAGGCGCGCTGTCTCTTGCTACGCGCCAAGCGCCGCCGCCGCCGGCCGCCCGCCCCGATCCCTCGGAGTTCCTCATTGATCGAATTGCGCACAGCGCATCGCGCGCGTCGCGAGCTCCTCACGACGGCCGCGC
>JALZAE010000539.1 GCA_030948535.1 Gemmatimonadota bacterium
CGACGCCGCGCCGCGGATGATTGCCGAAGCGGAGCGCAGGCGCGTGAGACTCGGCGCCGAGCGCGTTCGCTTCGAAGTCGGGGACATGTGCGCGTTGGCGATGAAGTCGGGGTCGGCGCGGATCGTCACCGCCGGTTACGGACTGCGGAACGTGCCGGACTTCCGCATCGCCATCGCGGAGATCGCGCGCGTACTCGAGCCGGACGGCGTATTCGTCGCGCTCGACTTCTATCGTCCGACGAGCGCGCTGTGGCGTCGCCTCTTCCTCGGCTATCTGGCTATTGCGGGCAACATCGTCGGCTGGGCGTGGCATCGCGAGCCGGTCGTGTACGGCTACATCGCGCGATCGATCGACCACTTCGTGTCGATCGAGGAGTTTTCGGGTGCGCTGGAGGATGCGGGACTGCAGGTGGAGCGGGTCACCCGAAAGTTGCGTGGCGGCGTGGCGATTCACGTGGCGCGAAAGGTTCGGGGTGCGGGTAAATGATGGCCATTCGAGCGGCGCGCTAACGTATTTTGGATCTCGGGGGGGGCCCCCCGCCACCCGCCTTTCCGCCGACTCGGTTCCTCCCGTCCGCCAGGGCGGTTTGCAGCATCCGCTCGACCTCACGCTCCAGCGCCTTGTCGTCCCGCACGCCGAGCCGTCGCCGCAGAAGTGAAGGCCGAATGACCGCCTTCGCCATGACGGGATGTCCGCCGGCGCTGCCAAACTCGCCGAATAGCGCGCGCAATCGATCGCCGAGTTGGGCGCTCGGCCGCAACGCCCGCGCGCTCATGACGAGCCTGCGGCCGAATACGCCCGACACGACGGCGATCTCCGCGTCCCGCATACCGAGAGCGAAGTCGGCGAACTGCGCCACCACGTGCTCTTCCGCCGCCGGCAACTTCCCGAGGTGGAGATAGGCGAGACCGTTTCGCACGCGCGCCCGGCGCAACGCATCGCCGAAGCTTCGCAGCGACGCGGGCGAATACGACGGATGCTGAATGCGATCCAGCGCCTCGTGGTCGGCGCGCGGAAAGAGAAACGCGAACGCCTCGAGATCCCGCTCGCTCGCCGATCGCGACAGCGATCTCGTGTCCGTGATGATGCCGTAGAGCAACGCCGTCGCCAGGCGCGTGGTGAGCAGCGCCGGATTGCCCGTGGCAAGCAAATATTCGGTCGCCATCGTCGCGCTCGCGCCGTAGGACGTGCGGACGTCGATGTAGCGCGCACCGTATTGACCGGCCACCGGATGGTGATCGATCACGGCCGCCACTTGATCGAGCTCGTCGCCGAAGTACGGTGGCTGCACGTCGATGAGCACGAGCGGGCCGATGCGCCGCAATTGTCCCGGCGTCACCCTGCGCACCCGAATGCCGAGCGTGGCGAGGAGCCGCTTGTTTTCGGGACGGGTCACCATGCCGTTCGTGACGATGGGAGCATCCGCGCGTTCGAGGCCGAGCACGGCGCGGATCGCGAGGGACGATGCAATGGCATCGGGATCGGGATCGTGCTGCACCAGCAGCGAGCACCGCTTCGCATCGCCGAGCGCCGCGCGCAACTGCTCGAGGCGGCGGAGCGCCGCCGCGGGCGCGCCGGCGGTGAGCCAGAGCTGTAGCGGAAGCGCGGCGTCCTTGCCGCCGCGAACGGAACGGCCTAGCTTCGCCGCCGGCTTCCTTACTCCGCGAGGACTACTCAATGCGCGATTCGCTCCGGCATTTTGCCGCGGAGTTTATCGGAACCTTTGCGCTCGTGTTTGTCGGCGGCGCGGCGCTGATCCTGTCGCACGCGCAGGGCACGACGGTCGGTCTTCTCGATGTGGCGCTCGCGCACGGGTTGATCCTGGCCATCATGGTCACCGCCCTGATGCGCATCTCGGGCCACTTCAACCCCGCGGTGACGATCGGCTTCGCCGTCACGCGCCGCATCGCGCCGATGATGGCCGGCATCTACATCATCGCGCAACTGCTCGGCGCCATGATCTCGGCGTACGCGCTGAAGGGGTTGTTTCCCGAAGCGCTGGTGCTTGCCGCGCGCGTCGGTGGACAGTCCATCAGCTCCGATGTCTCGTGGGGCCAGGCCGTGGGACTCGAGGCGATCGCGACCTTTTTTCTCGTCTTCGTCATCTTCGGCACCGCGGTCGATCCGAAAGCTCCGAGAGTCGGTGGATTCGCAATCGGTCTGGCCATCACCGCCGACATTCTCGCCATCGGTCCGCTGACGGGCGGCTCGATGAATCCGGCGAGGTCGTTCGGACCGGCCGTCGCCAGCGGCATCTACGAGGCGCAAGCGGTCTACTGGATCGGGCCGATCCTCGGGGCGATTTGCGCCGCGCTGCTCTACCACAATCTCTTCATGAGCGCGGAGCCGGAGCCGGTCGATCACGGCGCGGTCGAGCCGCTCGTGCCGGTGGTGCCGGTGGTGCCGGTGGTGCCGGTGGTGCCGGTGGTGCCTCGCAAGAATCAGGGACCCACCGCCAAGAAAGTCTGATCGTATCGCGCGATCCCTTCCATGATGATGCGCATCGCGTCCGTGCTCTTCTCCCATCCCACGGTCTGCACGCGCCGGCCCTCGAGATCCTTGTAGATGTGGAAGAAGTGTTCGACTTCCTTCAGGTAGTGTTGCGGGATGTCCGCGATGTCGAACACCTCGTGGTAGAAGGGATCGTTCGCGGGCACGCACAGAATCTTGTCGTCGGGATCGCCCCTGTCGGTCATGCGCAAAACACCGATGGGCCGCACATCGATCTGGCATGACGGAAACGTCGGCTCGTTGATCAACACGAGCACGTCGCACGGATCGTGATCCTCGGCCAGCGTGCGCGGGATGAATCCGTAGTCGCCCGGGTAGTGCACCGCCGAGTACAGCACGCGATCGAGTCGCATGAGACCCGACTCCTTGTCGAGCTCGTACTTGTTCCGGCTACCGCGCGGAATCTCCACGACCGCCGTCACCAGCTCGGGCGGATGCTTGCCGGGTGGGATGTCGCGCCAGGCGTTGATCATGGCAGAATGCTAGCGAGGCCTGTCGCACGATGACACTGGCCTTCGTGCCACTCGAATCTTGCCTACGTCACGTCACGTATGGGGTCCACGCGCCGCCGCCGCCAATGTGCGGGTGCGCTCCGTCGCGAGTCGTAGACGCGCGCGAGCGCCCAACTCCATCGTGAGGTTCACATGCTCTCGTTGCTGCTGCTCCCCCTTGTCTTTGCCGTGATCGCGACGATCGCTTACGAAAAGGGCGGCCACTCGTTGCTGTGGGGCACCTTTCTCGCGACGCTCGCCTTCCTCTTCTTCACCGGCACCTCAATCATTGGGCTCGCGTTCGTCGGCGCGCCGCTGCTTGTCGCCACGCTGGTGCTCTGTGGCTGCACGCGCGGCAACGACACCTTTGCGCTGGTGCTTCGCGCGTTCTTCGCCGCCGTCATCTCGCTCGTGGTCGTGAGGATCGTTCTGTTCTTCCTCTTCAGAATGGTCCGCCTGCCCTTCTGATCGGTCCCGTGATCATTCCGGCTGCGGCGTCGGCACGCGCTCGAGTCGCTTCACTCCAGCGAGCAGCTCGGCGGCGCCGCGGTCGATGAGGTCGTAGGCGAGACGGGTGCCGCTGCGCGCGGCATCCTCCGCGTCCACGATGGCGTCGGCGCGCAACATACGCCGGCCGCGCGCGTCAGCTACCAGACCGTCCAGTCGCAGCACTCCATCCACCTCGGTCGCCAGCGCCGCGATCGGCAGTTGCATTCCGTCGCCGAGCGCGGCCACGAAGGCACGCTCCGCCCGCACGGCACGCGACGTCGGTTCATGGTTGAGCGGCGCGAGCAGCTCGCGCATTCGGTCGTCGCCCGCGCGAATCTCGATCGCGGCGGCACCCTGCCCCGCCGCCGGAAGCCAGTCCGGCGGCTCGAGCCAGAGGTCGATGCGCTGATGCACGCCGAGCCGCATGAGCGTCGCGGCAGAGAAAATGGCGGCGTGCGCGGAGCCGTCGTCGACCTTGTGCAATCGCGTCGCCGCGTCGCCGCGCAGCTCGACGATCTCGATGTCGGAACGGAGATGCAGCAGCTGCGCGCGTCGTCGAAAGGTGAAGGCGGCCACGCGACTGCCGCGCGGCAGGTCCTCCAGCGACTCGACCGCGATGCGATCGTTGACGACGAGGACATCGCGCGGATCATCGCGCGGCAACACCGCCGCGATCTCGAGCGCGTCAGCGAGGACGACGGGAAGCACGTCGAGCTCGTGTACGCAGCAGTCCACCTTCTTGGCCCGCAGCGCCTTTTCCAGCTCGGCGGTGAAGCGGCCGACCGCGACGGCGTTCACCGCCTCATCGAGCTTCTTGTCCCCTACAGTCTTCATGAGGTGCAGCTCGGACTCGATCCCTCTCTCGCGCAGCGACGTCTGCACCAGCTTCGCGCGGCGCACGGCGGCATCGCTGCCGCGCGTGCCGATCCGAATCGGCGAGGCGGCCGCGCCGGTCAACGCGATCGCTCGGACCGCATCGCGGTTACACGCGCGCGCAGCTTGCGCGCGCGCCACCAGATGGTGCCGGCGTACGCGATGTAGATCGCCAACGCGGCGAAGTACGCGGCATGGTAGAAACCCTCGTTGTTCGGCGTCATCGCGCGCCCTCCATCTCCGCCGCATCGCGCGCTTCGGCCAATCGGTAGCGCGCGCGAAGCAGCGCGGCGAAAAGCAGCGCGAAGGCGCCGAGCGAGAGCAGCATCGTCTCGAGCATCTCGGCCGGCAGCGATGGCGCGCCGGGCTTCAGGATGATCGGCATCGGGTGCAGCGTGCGGAACATGTACACGCTCAGATGAATGAATGGAATCAGCAGCGCACCCAAGGCGCCGAGCACGGCGGAGTAGCGCGCGCGCATCGCGCGATCCTCGATCGCGCCGCGCAACACGAGATAGCCGACATAGATGAACCAGAGAAACAGCGTCGACGTGAGCCGCGCGTCCCACGTCCACCACGTGCCCCAGATCGGCTTGCCCCAGATCGGTCCGGTGACGAGCACGACGGTCGTGAACGTCACGCCGACCTCGGCCGAGCTCTCGGCGACGCGGTCGAGCTGAAGATTCTTGAGCCAGAGATACAGAACGCCGGTGAGGGCGGTCAATCCGAACGAGACGAACGCGAGAATCGCCGCGGGCAGATGGATGTAGTAGATCTTTTGCGCCGCGCCCTGAGTCGCCTCGATCGGCGTGAACATCGTGGCTCGCACGATCGCGGCGCCCACCGCGAGCACCGCGACGATCCAAAGGAGGTCGACGCTCCCGCCCGACTCGTTCGGCGATGTGCTACTGGTGCCGGTCATTCTTCGATGGTGAAAGGAAACGCTAACATGCACGCGGCGATGAATACGATGTCGAATGCCACGAGAATGCGAAGCCAACCCGCCGCTTCGGCGACGGGGCGGCCGTTGAGCAGCTTGGCCGTCGCCTGTGCCGCCGGTATGAGCACCGGAACGAAAAACGGCAGCGACAGCATCGGCAGCAGCAGCTCGGCCAGCCGCGTGTTCACCGCCATCGCGCTGAACAACGTTCCGACGGCGACGAGCCCGATTGCAGCCAATAGCGCGATGCCGGCGAGGACAAGCCACCGTCCGCCCATCGGCACGTTGTAGAACAGCGCCACCGCTGGGATCGCCACCGCCTGCACCGTGGCGACGAACACCAGATTCGCCAACGCTTTGCCGAGGTAGATCGACTCGCGCCCGATCGGCGATGCGAGCAGTCCATCCATCGCGCGATCCGCCTGCTCGACGCCGAAGCTGCGCTGCAATCCCAGCAAGCCCGAGAAGGTGAAGATGACCCACAGCACGCCCGGCGCCAAGTCGGCCGGCGCGACGGCGGTGGGATCCCAGGCGAAAAAGAAGATCACGATCGAGAGTAGCGAGAAGAGCAGTGCCGAGAAGAACGCGGTCCGCGTGCGGAACTCGATCGCCAGATCTTTGCGCGCGATCAGCATCGCGGCGCCGAGCGTGCCGGGCGACTCGTTAGGCATCGCGGGTCACCAGCTCTCGATAGCTCGCCGCGTACCCGCGCTCGTCGACGTTCGCGCGCGACTCGTACCGCGCGAAGCGCCCATCGGTCATGAGAGCAAGATGACTTGCCAACGCCAGTGCTTCGCCCAGGTTGTGCG
>JALZAE010000580.1 GCA_030948535.1 Gemmatimonadota bacterium
CGACGCCCGCGATCCAACTCCTGTCGAACGGCAGCTATACGGTGATGATCACCGCCGCGGGCTCGGGCTACAGCCGCTGGCGAGACATTGCCGTCACCCGCTGGCACGATGACACGACCTGCGACGACACCGGGTCATATATTTTTCTTTGCGACGTCGCGAGCGGTGTCGGTTGGTCTGCCGGCTTTCAGCCGAGCGGCGTTCAAGCGCAGCATTACGACGTGGTGTTTGCCGATGACCGCGCCGAGTTCGTCCGGCGCGACGGCGCGATTGAGACGCGGCTCGACGTGATGCTGGCTCCAGTGGACGACGGCGAGCTACGCCGCATATCGATCACGAATCACGATACGATGGCGCGCGACATCGACGTCACTTCGTATGCGGAGATCGTGCTCGCCACAGCCGCGAGCGACGCGGCGCACCCCGCGTTCTCGAACCTGTTTGTCGAGACGGAATGCGTCGCGGATCGCGAGATGCTGTTGGCGACGCGGCGCCTCGGGTTGCCGGAGGACGTCGCGATCTGGCTCGCTCATTCCGTCTCCGTCGAAGGCGAGACGATCGGCGAGCTCGAGTGGGAGACGAGTCGCGAGCGGTTCCTGGGCCGCGGGCGCGACGTGCATGCTCCGCAAGCGGCGAGGAACCACTACAGACTCTCCAATACGGTGGGCTCGGTACTCGATCCGATCGTGAGCCTTCGGCGTCGAGTGCGCGTTCGGTCGGGTGAGACCGCGCACGTTGTGTTCGCGACGTTTGTCGCGCCGTCGCGCCCCAGGGCGCTCGCCCTCGGCGACAAGTATCGGAGAGCGACGGCATTCGAGTCGCTCGCCCCGGCGTGGCGGCAATCACAACTCGCTTCGCACCACGATCGCCTCGAGCCGGGAGAGCCGCAGCTTTTCCAAAGGCTTGCCGGCCACATTGTCTATCCCGACAAGACACTCCGTGCCGCGGGCGATCTGATCGGCCCCCATGCCGATGGTGTCGCTGCGCTGTGGGCCAATGGAATCTCCGGCGACCTGCCCATTGTCCTCCTCGTGCTCGACGGTGGCGTGCCCGCTGAGATCGCGCAGCAGCTCCTGCGCGCGCACGCGTATTGGCGATCGAAGTGCCTTGCAGTGGACCTCGTGCTCATTAACGAGATCGCGGGCGCGGAGGGAGCGAAGCTCCAGTTGCACGTAGACGGATTGCTTCGCGCCGCCGAACCCACGCTGAGTTCCGAAGCGTCGAAATCGCGGGGCAAGACCTTTGCGTTCCAGGCTGACAAGCTCGATGCGGGGCAGCGCATTGTTTTGGAGAGGGTCGCACGCCTGCATTTGACCAGCGCCCGTGGCACGCTCGCGGATCAGGTAGCAGAGGTCGTCGCGCCAGATTCGGCCGCGCCGCCCGCTCCAACTCGCGTTGACGATACCACGACGATGGTGCTCGGAACGGCGGCGCCCACGTCCCACCTCGAGTTTTTCAACGGGATCGGTGGATTCGACCGCGGTGGCAGCGAGTATGTGACCATCCTGCGTGCCGGACACTGGACGCCAGCGCCATGGATCAACGTGATCGCGAACGCAGAGTTCGGCTGCATGGTGTCCGAGTGCGGCTCCGGGTGTACCTGGTCGATCAACAGCCAACAGAACCTGCTCACCAACTGGTCGAACGACCCAGTCAGTGATCCGCCGAGCGACACGTTTTACGTTCGCGACGAGGAGGCCGGCGACGTGTGGACGCCCACGCCGCTGCCGATCCGCGAGCACACCGGCGAGTACGTTGTCCGTCACGGTCACGGCTACACGCGGTTCGAGCGCGAGTCGCACGGGATTTCGCACGAGCTGCTGCAATTCGTTCCGGCCGGCGATCCAATCAAGGTCTCGCGCCTCACGTTGACGAATCATTCCTCGCGGTTCCGGCGTCTGTCGGTTACCGCATATCTGGAATGGGTGCTGGGCGTCGCGGGGCGCGGATCCGCCCCGTATGTGACGACCGAGATCGACGGCGAGACCGGCGCGATGTTCGCGAGTAATTTTTGGAATCGAGACTTCGGTTCGCGGATCGCCTTCGCCGACCTCAGCGGTCTACAGCAGCGCTGGACCGGCGACCGGACGGAATTTCTCGGACGAAACGGACGTGCCGATTGTCCGGCCGCGCTCACGAGCGACGCGCCGCTGTCGGGGCGCGTCGGCGCTGCGCTCGATCCCTGTTGCGCGCTGCAAGCCTTCATCGACATACCGCCCGACAGTCAGGTCTCCGTCGCGCTTCTTCTCGGCCAGGCGGAAACGCGCGAGGAGGCGCGAGCGCTGATTGCGCGATATCGATCTGACGACCTCGACGCGCGGCTCGCGGCGGTCACCGACGGATGGGCGCACGTGTTGAGCGCGGTCGAGGTGAAGACGCCGGATCGCGCGCTCGACGTCATGTTGAATCAGTGGCTCCTGTACCAGACGCTCGCTTGCCGCGTCTGGGCGCGAACGGCGTTCTACCAGGCGAGCGGTGCGTACGGTTTCCGCGACCAGCTGCAGGACGTCATGGCGCTCGTCGTATCGCGACCGGACGTGACGCGTGCGCAAATTCTCAAGGCAGCGTCGCGCCAGTTCGTCGAGGGTGACGTGCAGCACTGGTGGCACGAGCCAACGGGCGCCGGGGTGCGCACGCGCATCTCCGACGACATGCTGTGGCTGCCGTACGCCGCGACGCACTATCTCGCCGTGACGAGCGACCAAGTGGTTCTCGATGAGATTGTGCCATTCCTCGAGGGCGCCGCACTGAAGCCCGGGCAGAACGAATCGTACTTCGTGCCTGATACGACAACGCACGACGGAACACTGTTCGAGCACTGCGCACGCGCGCTCGACCGGAGCCTGGCCGTCGGAGCGCACGGCCTGCCGCTGATGGGAACGGGAGACTGGAACGATGGACTGAATCGCGTTGGCGCCGAGGGGCGTGGCGAGAGTGTGTGGCTCGCGTGGTTCCTCCACACAAACCTCGTGTCGTGGGCGCCGGTGGCAGCGGCGCGCGGCGAGAGCGCGCGTGCTACAACCTGGACGGCGCACGCGAGCGCAATCAAAGCGGCCGTGGAGCGCGAGGGCTGGGGCGGACAATGGTACGCGCGCGCGTTCTTCGACGACGGCACGCCATTGGGCGTCGCGGGCGCCGCTGCGTGTGCCATCGACGCCATCGCGCAGTCGTGGAGCGTCATGTCCGGCGCCGGCGACCCCGTGC
>JALZAE010000068.1 GCA_030948535.1 Gemmatimonadota bacterium
GCGGAGCTTCTGGTACTTCGCTCCCTTCATGGCCACGCTCACGCTGCTGCTGATCTTTTACCTGAATTTCAAGTACGGATACTCGCAGAGCGTCGACGCGGTGTCCGATGCGCGCGAGGTGCGCGACCGCGACTACTTCTTCATCGTCAGCTTTTCCGCTTGGGGCGTGTGGGCATCGCTCGGTCTGATTTTCCTGTGGGAAGCGCTGGCCGCGATGATTGGCTCCGAGCGCGTCAAGGTCGGCAAGGAGACACTCGATTTGCCGACGCGACAGAGCTGGCTGGTGTCGTCGCCGATTCTTGCTTTCGCGCTGGTGCCGTTGATCACCAACTGGCACGCGGCCTCGCGCCACGGCCAGACCGACACGCGTGACGTGGCGGCGGACATGCTCAACTCCGTCGAGCCCTACGGCATCATCGTCACCGCGGGCGACAACGACACCTTCCCGCTCTGGTACGCGCAGGAGGTCGAGGGCATCCGCAAGGACGTGACGATCGCCAACACGTCGCTGCTCAACACCGATTGGTATACGCGGCAGATCATCCGCCGGCCGATTTACGAGTACGACGCCGAGCATGGCCCGGCGATCTACAAGGGCAAGCAGTGGGCGAAGCCGACCGAGCCCGTGCTGAAGATGAGCATCGCGCAGTCCGATGCCGTTCAGCCGTACTATCAGCTCACGCAGCCGCAGGTCTTCAAGCAGGGCACCATCGAGGCGACGCTGCCGCCGCAGAACCTCTTTCGCTCTGACTTTCTCGTGCTGCAGATGATTCACGACTCGTATCCGCAGCGGCCGATGTATTTCGCGGTGAGCACGGCGAACTCGCTCGACAACCTCGGATTGAACGGCTATCTGCTGCAGCAGGGACTCGCGCGCAAGCTGCTGCCGCAGCGCGTGACGCCGGGCCGCGACACCGTCGCGCTGCCGGGCCAGAGCTTCCTCGATCTCCCGCGCACCAAGACGCTATGGAATGATGTGTTCCTTGGCCCGAAGTCGCTCGTGCGTCGCGGCGATTGGGTGGACAAGGCGTCGATCAGCATTCCGTACATGTACATCAGCACCGGCCTCGCGCTGTACGAGGCGGAGCAGCAGGTGGGTGACACGAGCGCGGCGAAGCAGACGCTGCAGACCGTCGAGAAAATCGCCAACGCCGTCGGGCTCGGGCAGATCGTGCAGCAAGCAGTGCCGCCCGTTCGCCAAGCACCGGCCGCCGACAAGCCGTTGCCGATCTTCGACTCGAGCAAGAAGAAACCGTAACGCTCTCGCATTCGTTGGTGTCTAAACGAACAATCCCTTTCATTCGCGAGAGCATCAATGAGCACGAGCTTGCCGCCGCAGAACATGTCGAATCACGGACGCTGGGTTCCCGGTTTCCATTTTCTCACCGGAGCGTTGGTCGGCTTCAACTTTGTGTGGGCGATCGTTCGCCTCGTGAAGAATCCAGGGTTGGACGCCGCCTCTACGGTGTTGGTTGCGACGATCCTCATCGCCTTGTTCTGGTATGTGCGTGCATTCCCGATCGCGGTACAGGACCGCGTGATCCGTCTCGAGGAGCGCCTGCGTCTCGAGCGTCTGCTGCCGCCCGACTTGAAGCCGCGGATCCTCGAGTTCACACGGAGCCAACTCATCGCGCTGCGATTCGCCGGCGATTCCGAGCTTCCCGAGTTGGCGCGTCGCGTGCTCGATGAGAAACTGAGCGATCGCAAATCGATTAAGTCACAGATCAAGGTGTGGCGCCCCGATCACTACCGCGCATAGTCGCCTACAATTGATGGTGCCGGGCAGGTGGCAGAGCGGTCGAATGCTCCGGTCTTGAAAACCGGCAGACCCTCACGGGTCTCGTGGGTTCGAATCCCACCCTGCCCGCTCATTTTCTCTGAAATGCGAGATGCTCGCTCGTTGACGCGACCCTCTCTCGTGACTTTATTTCTCCTCTCGCCGACGCTTCACTGAGCGGACGCGGGAGTCGTGGCCGAGTGGCTGAAGGCGGCGGTTTGCTAAACCGTTATAGGGTGTTAAAACCCTATCGAGGGTTCGAATCCCTCCGACTCCGTTCGAGGTCCGCCGGCCGACCGGCGGACTTTTTTCTTTTCCCATGGTCACGATTGACTTGACG
>JALZAE010000592.1 GCA_030948535.1 Gemmatimonadota bacterium
CATCGAGTCGGTCGTGCTCTCGCTTCTTGCGGCGGGGCTCGGCGCCCTGGTGGCGCAAGCGGGGATCTCCGCATTCCGCGCCGCCATCGTGGATTTGCCCTTTCCCTTCTGGGCCGACATTCGCTTGCATCCGCAGCTGTTCGTCTTCATCGCGCTCGCGGGGCTGCTGGCGAGTCTCGTCTCCGGTCTCTTGCCGGCGATCACCGCGGCGCGAGGAGACATCACCGAGGTGCTGAAGGACCAGTCGTTCGGGTCGTCATCATCGCGCAGTGGAAAGCTCAGTCGCGGCCTGGTCGTATTCGAGCTGGCGCTGTCGTCGGCGCTGCTCATCGCCGCGGCGCTGACGACGAAGAGCCTGATGAATTTGCGGGCGATCGAGCCGGGCTTTCGCTCGCGCGACGTGATGACGGGACGCATCACACTCTCCATTCGCGGCAACGAACTTCAGACCGCATTCTTCGCGCGCTTGGAGCAAGCGCTCGCGCAGCTCCCGGGCGCAACGGCGTTCTCGGTGAGCACGAATCTTCCGGGCATCGGCTGGAGCGAAGCGCGCGTCGCCGTCGCGGGCCGAGCCTACGTGCGTCCGCTCGATCACCCGATGGTGGGTCACCTCGCCGTCACGCCGGGATTCTTCAAGACGTTCGACGTCGCCGTGACACGTGGCCGGCCGATTTCGCCGGAGGATCGCGCGGGCGCGCTTCCGGTCGCGGTCGTCAATCAGCGATTCGTCACCGAGAATTTCCCAAACGCGGATGCCATCGGGCGACGCATCAGGCTCAATCCGCAGGACACCCTCTCCGCGTGGGTGACGATCGTCGGCGTCATGCCGACGCTCTTTGCCTTCAGCCCCGGTCTGAATTCGTGGCCCGCCGAGGTGATCACGGCGTTCGACCAGGAGTGGCATGGCTCGGCGAGCATCGCGGTCCGCAGCTCGGGCGATCCGGCGCCGCTGGTGCAATCACTTCGCGCGCTCGTCGCAACCCTCGATCGCGATCTGCCCGTCTACTCCCTCACGTCGATGAGCGCGGCGTTCGATAAGTCGATGTCGGCGTCGCGTGTATTCGGCGGACTGTTCGTCGTGTTCGGCGTCGTCGCGTTGGCGCTCGCGTCGATCGGTCTCTACGCGGTGCTTGCGTTCTCGGTGAGCCGGCGTGAGCGCGAGATGGGAATTCGCATGGCACTCGGCGCCGCCGCCACGGACGTGATGCGATTGGTGTTCAAGGATGCCGCCGTCCAGTTGGGGCTCGGCGTTTCGCTCGGTCTGGTGCTCGGCATGACGGGAGCGCAGCTCGGGCGCGCGGCGCTGTTTGGAGTCGAGCCGAGCGATCCGGCGACGATCGTCGTCGTGCTGGCGACATTGGCGCTCACCAGCTTGGTGGCGTGCATCGTTCCCGCGCTGCGCGCGACGAAGTCGGATCCGGTGCGTAGTCTGCGAGTGGAGTAGAGGAATTGGCCAAACGCAAGCGCTCAGGTGCGACGAACAGGAGCATCGCGTTGGGTCGGAGGCCGGCGTTGTGGTTTCGCGAGCCATGCATCCCACACCGCTGTGCACCTCACGCTCGATGGGACGAGTGGTCCATCTTGCCAGATGAGCATAGAACCCGACGCGAAGGCGATCCTCAGCAAGCATCAGCGACGACACGTCGAAGTGGTGATGTCGACGCTGGAAGAAGCGGTGACCGAGATCGAGTGGCTCGCTTCGAGCGGCGCTGTGAGGGCCGGCTCGCTCAAAGTGATGCACGACGATCTGCCGCCGGGGTTTCTCGATCGCGCGGGTCCACTCCTCGTTCGATTGCGCGAGCGCATCGCGCACGCGGCGGAGATGTTGGGGTTGCCGCCGCGACGCCAATCACGGAAGGGAGCGGTGCGTGCGATCGTGACCGGCGCGGTCATCCGTCTCGAGGACATCAACCCGAGCCAACTTCGCGGATACGGCACAGTCGATTCGCGCTTCGCCGCCGAGGTGCAGCCGATGATCGATGAGCTGCGTGCCGGGTTCGCCGAGCTCGGCACGCTGCTCGGCGATTCGGACCGGCGCCGGCGAACGGATGAGACGATGCGCAACGAATAGCGCGAAGGCGATGTCGAACTCGTGAGATCACGAGTCGCGCGCGCGATTCCTCGACATCGTCGCCATCGCGGGGACCTTCGCCATGTTCAGCTTCGCCCTCGGACACGAGCTGCCCGCTGCGCTGCGGCGACTCGTTAGGCAGCCGGTATTTACGCGACGATCGTGATGCGCACGCACTCCAGCGATCCCGAGTCACTGCCGTCGCGGCCAGCTACGCGCCGGCGCGCCGAGCGATGCGGGTGAATCCAGTGGAGGCGTTGCGGGGGTGAGTGTACGGGCGACGCGCTATTCTTGTTCGTTCTTCGGCGTCAGAACGATTGACAGGATCGTGCCGGCAAGCGTGATGACGAGCGACCCGAGCAGCGCGGGAACGAACCCGGCGACGTGGAAGCTCAAGCCGAGCGAGCTCGACATGGAACTGGTCAGCATCAGCATCAACGCGTTGATCACGAAGATGAAGAGGCCGAGCGTGAGAATGACGACGGGAAGAGCCAGCAGCTTGAGGATATTCCCGACGAAGGTGTTGACGATGCCGAAGACGAGCGCGACGC
>JALZAE010000595.1 GCA_030948535.1 Gemmatimonadota bacterium
ATCAAGCAGGGAGGCAAAGAATCCGGCGTGGCGGTGATCGCGGCTGGCCACAGCGGCCAGGGCCCGGAGGGCGGAGAGCCGCCCGACGCTCCCGATGACTCCTGGCTCACCACCGATCCGCCGCTCGAGGCCGACGACGAAGGCGACATCCACCCGAGCCCCGATGACGACGCCGCGCCGCCCGATCAATCGCCGTCGGAGTCGCCGCGCCACACCTCCTCGGCGACCCGACTCACCGTCTATCGCGCCAGCTACCGTCTCACGCTCAAGGGCGTCGATCGCGGCAAGTGGGAAGTCGAGGTCGTGGCCGAGGCCGACGCGCCCCGCGCCACCATCGACGACGTCGTGCGCGGCGTAACGCGCAGGGCCGGCGAGGCGAGCGAAGCCGAGCGAATGACGGGCGAGGAATTTCGGTCGGCGATCGGCGCTCAGTAGCGAGACATGACGACGCGGTGAATGTCGCGCGCATCCTCGATGCGCTCCGCGTTCAAGCCGAGCTCCTCGGGCGACACGAGGAACGGGTACATCTGATCGCCGCCGGCCGATCCGTGCGCGCCGACCTGGTCATCGAAGCTGATGATCTCATAGCCGTCGAAGGCGCCGAAGAGCACGAGATCGCCCGCGTTCGGCTGCCGCACCAGATCGTGCACCGCGCGCACGATCGCGGCGTCGGTTCCGTAGAGCTCGAGCGGGTTGCCGGTGCCGAGCACCTCGGCGACATCGCCGCGGATGATCGCGCGCCCTTTGCCGCTCTCCACGTGCACGCCGCCGTCGTCGAGCCTCGTGGCCACCAGGCCGATGCCGGGATGCGCGAGCAGCTCGGCGTACAGATGCCATTTCCGCGGATCGTGTTGTACGTCGCCCAACGAGAGCTGCTCCGGCACATCGGCGAAGTAGACGAGCGCGAGGCAGGAGCTGTACGTCACCACCACTTCGTGGCGCGCGTCGATCTTGTACTTCTCCGGAAATATCAGCTCGCGCAATCCGTACCGGCTGCGCACCCAATCGCGCAGTCTCGCGAGCGCGCGCCGCGTGCGCCTCCCAGGCTCGGCGCCGCTGGCCTCGGCAATCGTGTCGACCGTCTGCGCGCCGATGTCGGCGTACTCGGAATCCTCGGCGAAGCTGGCGAGCATCGTCGCCGGCGGATCGCCGGTGCGCGCCACGAGTCCGTCGAGGATGCGGCGCACCGTCGTGCCCAACGATTCCTTGAAGCGCACGCGATAGCTCACGGCTGGCGTCATGCCGTGATCCGAGAGGAGCACCAGATCGTAGCGGCGCGAGCTCACCGCGCGGATCATGCGCCAGATTTCCTTGATGCGCGCGTCGGTGCGCTTGAGATCCTTGAGCGCGAGCCGGCTCGACGGCCCGAAGTGATGCGCGAGCTCGTCGTACTGCATGTACGTGCTGTAGATGATGGGCACGCCGAGATAGACGTCGAGCAAAATCGCCATCGTCTGCAGCTCGCGCACGACGACGTTGCTGAGGATGCGCACGAAGGGGAAAATCCCCTCGGAGTGGGTCACGCGCCCGCGCAGGCCGGCGAAGCTTCGATCCAAGTCTTCACGCACCCACTCGCGCGCCGATTGCACGACGATGCGCAGCATGCGGATCGGATGCACGAGCATCAGCAGCGCCATGCGGGTGCCGCCGAGCCGGCGATAGACCGACATCTTCTCCCGCGTCGCCACCGTGAACGCGACCGTCTGCGCGTCGCCGTCGAGGAGATTCACGTAGCTCGAGCCGCCGGCGAGCGCGCCCGGCGCGTGGATGCGATCGCGGATGTATTGCACGCCCTGCGGCGCGTTGCAGGTGATCACTCGCGCCTCGCGCTTGTCGTAGAAGCGGAAGCCGGGAATGCCGCCGTTCTCGCCGTGAAAGATCCCCGCTTGGCAGTACGGGGTCGCCGACGGCAGCCCGCAAATCCAGCGGCGCACGGCGAAACCATCGGTGCGCAGCAACTTTGCAATGGTCGGACAATAGCCGAGCTCCAGCGCGCGGCGCAGATCGGCGTAGGCGAGCGCGTCGATCTGCAGCATGACGAGGCCGCGGCGATCGTCGCGCGCTCGCTGTTCCTTGCGGAACGCGCGATACTTCACGTCGTAGTACCATCTGAGGAGCGGCCCCATCCGCCTATGGCCGCGCCGCTCCTGCACCGGAGACTGCATTTGGATTCGTCCGCCTCGTTGGGTCTGCTGCTCGCCTTCAGCGCGGGGCTGCTGAGCTTCGTGTCGCCCTGCGTGCTCCCGCTCATTCCGAGCTACGTCACCTTCATCACCGGAATGAGCCTGGACGAAGTGCAGGGAGCGCGCCGCACCGCGATCATTCACTCGCTCCTCTTCGTCACCGGCTTCACGATCATCTTCCTGCTGCTCGGCGCCTCCGCGACCGTCATCGGGCGCGTCTTCTTCGCTTACCGCGACTGGATCAGCCGTATCGGCGGCGCGTTGATCATTCTCTTCGGATTGTATCTCCTCGGCGTGATCAAGCTGGACTTTCTGGGCATCGAGCGACGCGTACATCTGGCGGACAAACCCGTCGGGTATCTCGGCACCGTGCTCGTGGGTCTGGCATTTGGCGCGGGCTGGACGCCCTGCATTGGTCCCATTCTCGGATCGATTCTCACCTATGCCTCGAGCACGGCCGACTGGCATCGCGGCGTCGTGCTGCTCTTTGCCTACTCGCTCGGGCTCGCCATTCCCTTCGTCCTGTCCGCGATCGCCATCGATCGCTTCATGGCGTTCTTCCGCAAGTATCGCGGAGGAATGATCTGGGCGAATCGCGTTGGCGGTGTCCTGCTGGTGGTCGTCGGCATCCTCTTCGTCACGGGCTCGATCACGATGTTGTCGAGTTGGCTGCAGGGGATGACGCCGGAG
>JALZAE010000601.1 GCA_030948535.1 Gemmatimonadota bacterium
CCCCCAACCCCTTTTGTCCCCAACCCCCAGTCTCTTTTTGTCCCCAGCCCCCAACCCCTGCTAGAATGCATCACCATCACCATCCGGAGCCCCTCAGTGCCCGCATCTCCCAGCGACATTCTTGCCGTCAACACACTTCGTGCGCTCGCCCTCGACGCCGTCGCGAATGCGAAAGAGGGGCATCCCGGCGGGCCGGTCGGTATGTCGCCGATGGCGTACGTGCTGTTCACGAGGATCATGCGATACAATCCGCGCGATCCGAAGTGGCCCAACCGCGACCGCTTCATCCTGTCGGCGGGCCACGCGTCGATGTTGATCTACGGCGCGCTGCACCTCACGGGCTACGACGTGAGCATGGACGACCTCAAGAATTTCCGGCAGTGGGGATCCCACACGCCGGGACACCCGGAGTACGGACACACGCCCGGCGTCGAGACGACCACCGGCCCGCTCGGCCAGGGCTTCGCGAACGCGGTCGGCTTCGCACTCGCCGAGGCGCATCTCGGCGCGCGATACAATCGGCCGGGTCACGCGCTGATCGACCACTACACCTACGGCATCTGCTCCGATGGTGATCTGATGGAGGGAATCTCGCACGAGGCCGCGTCCTTCGCAGGCCACCTCGGGCTTGGCAAATTGATCATGCTGTACGATGACAATCTCATCTCGCTCGACGGCCCGACCGAGTGGACCTTCACCGACGATACGACGGAGCGCTTCGAGTCGTATGGCTGGCACGTGCAGATGGTCGACTATGGCAACACCGACTTCGATGGCATCGAGGCCGCGGTCAAGAACGCGCAGAACCAGACCGAGCGGCCAAGTCTGATTCGCATCCGCACGACGATCGGCCTCGGCCTGCCCAAGCAGGGCACCGCCGACGTGCACGGCAAGGCGCCCAGTCTCGAAGACGTCATCGCGGCGAAGAAGAGCTACTCGTATCCGAGTCTCGATCCCTTCTTTCTGCCGGATGACGGCGTCGCACCGTGGCGCGAAGCCGGCGCGCGCGGCGCCGGATTGCAATCCGAGTGGAAGAAGACCTTCGACGCCTACCGCGCTGCCTTCTCCGATTTGGCCGGCGAGCTGGACGGCATCTTCGACCGGCGCTCCCCGAAGGGACTCGCCGCGGCGTTGCCGACGTTTGATCCCACCGCGAAGCCGATGGCTACCCGTGTCGCGTCGGGCCAAACGCTGAATGCGCTCGAGCCCAAGGTGCCGGCGATGATCGGCGGATCTGCGGATCTCCGTGGATCCAACGATACCGTGTTCAAGGGATCGGGATTCATCGATCACGGAAAGTTCGGCGAGCGCAACATCAACTTCGGCGTCCGCGAGCATGCGATGTGCGCGATCGGCAACGGCCTCGCGCTCAACGGAATGCAGCCATACGTCGCGACGTTCCTGATCTTCTCCGACTACTGCAAGAACGCGATACGGTTGTCGAGTCTCATGGGTCAACCGACGATCTTCATCTTCACGCACGATTCGATCGGACTTGGCACCGACGGCCCGACGCATCAACCCGTCGAGCAGCTCGCCGGCCTGCGCGCCATACCCGGCATGCACGTGATCCGTCCGGCCGATGCGAACGAGACCGCCGTTGCTTGGCAGCTCGCCCTCGAACGGGTCGACGGACCGACGCTACTCGCCCTCTCGCGCCAGAACGTTCCGGTGCTCGCCGCGAACGCGGCGGGGACGCGGCGCGGGGGCTATGTCGCCGCCGATTCCGATGGCGCCCCCGAGCTGATTCTCATCGCGACCGGCACCGAGGTGCACCTCGCGCTCGAGGGACGGAAGAAGCTTGCCGAGCAGGGCGTGCGCACCCGCGTAGTGTCGATGCCGTGCTGGGAGATTTTCGCGGCGCAGGACCAGGGGTATCGCGATGGCGTCATTCCGCCCGGCGTGCGCGCGCGCATCGGCATCGAGGCAGCGTCCTCGTTCGGCTGGGAGCGATGGGTCGGACTCGACGGCGCGACCATCGCGCTGAACCGATTCGGCGCATCGGCGCCAGGCGAGATCGTCATGCGCGAGCTTGGCTTCACGGTAGAGAACGTCGTCGCGACGGGACTTCGGCTGCTGGGCCGCGGCGGCAGCTCGAGTCCGGGCGGAGACAGCACGCCGCAAGCGAAGCCGACCGCCCACGCGAGTGGGCACTCGTGAGCACGGACACCGTAGGCTCAATCGTCGTGCGGAATCGTGGCGGATTCCAGACGGAGGTTGCTGTCGGCACGCACGAGTTCACCGCCGATGAGCCGATCTCTTTCGGTGGCACGGACGTCGGACCCACGCCATACGACTATCTCGTTGCGGCGGTCGGCACGTGCACTGCGATGACGGTGCGCATGTATGCCGCGCGCAAGAAGTGGCCGCTCGAGGAAGTCATCATAAGGCTCAAGCATGGCCGATCGCACGAAGCGGACTGCGAAAACTGCGAGACGTCCAAGGTCGGCATCGCGACGATCGAGCGCGATATCGAGCTTGTCGGCGCGCTCACCGACGAGCAAAAAACCAAGCTGCTCGCGATCGCTGATCGCTGCCCCGTGAAGCAGACTTTGGAGGGCGGCCTTCGCGTCCGGTAGTGGTGTCCATTCCATAGAGAAGCTCGTTACGGACACGAGGATGGAAGGAGCCGGCCGATGCAGCGCGCACAACTTCACGACTCGCTCAATGCGACGGCTAACGCGCTCGGTATCCCCTCATACGCCGACGCACTGAGCCGGCTGATGTGGCCAATGATCGTTGCCGTCGTGTTGTGGCGCCTCTGGCCGTTGCTCCGGGTCATGCTCGACTCACGGCGCTTCACGATCAAGATCGCCGGCTTCGAGCTCAGCGTGCAGGAAGCGTCGGAAGCGCTCCAGAAGCAAATTGACGACGTGCAGCGGAACCTCTCCGGACTTTGGACCGAGCTCTCCCTGCCGCTCGGTCATACCGTGCCGGAACCCGCGCAACGAACGGCTCGACGGCGGCTGCTCTGGGTAGACGACAACCCGCAACGTAGTGCGTTCGAGTTAGCGCGCTTGCAGCGAGAAGGATTCGATGTCCGCACAGCGTTGACGACGGCCGAGGCGATGCGCGCTCTCGATGCGGGCCACGCCGGCTACGCGGCCGTTGTCACGGTCATGACCCGAACCGAAGGGAGAACCCTTCGTGCGACAGCCGGCCTCGACGTCTTGACGGGAATGGCGCGCCGCGGGCTGAGCGACTTGCCAGTGCTGATCTACGCAAGCTCCAAGGCTCTCGCTGACCACCGTGCCCAAGCGATGTCACTCGGTGCTAGAGGTCTGACCTCCTCTCCGCTCGAGCTGTTCAATCTTCTGCGCGCGGCGTAGCGCATCGTCGCGATCGTTGGCCCGTCGGCCAGCGGCCGGCATTTGTGGGCAGAACGCCAGCCGTAAAGCCGTAACATGTCGCTGTCTCACCGGTCAGTCAGATAACTTATCGGTAACGAGCGAGTCGGGAACGCGGGATACGATGAGCACGCGTGGGATCAGGGCGGCGTCGGGCATGGGCATGGCGGCATTGGTATTGGCGACAAGCGGTGGGCATCGCCCGATGCCGCTATCGGCAATTCAACCGGTAGCGCCGACGGTTGAGTCGACCGAGCAGCTTCCCGGGCTCTCGGCAAACTTCGTGGCCACTCGGGTAGAGCGCCACCTCGCCTTCGACACGAGCATCTACCCAGGCGACGATGCGCTGCATGCCTGGCAGGGGCGTGGCTCCCCGTATCAATAGGTTGGCTACTACATGCCAGCACCACGCCATAAAGACGACACTTAGTCCGGAAAGCGCGACACCCTTACGCATATGGCCGGGGACTCGCGGTGATCTACGTTGGGCAGCAAGTATGGGGTGCCATGCCGCCAGCGTCGTCGATGCGGGTCGCCGGCGGGTGCGCCACTGCGTTGCTCGGATCGGCGCGTGGGGTCGTTGATGCGGACGACGCCGTAGCCCGGACTGCTGCCGAGGGATTCGCGCGTGGCTCGGTGATCTTCCTCGACGTCGAGTACATGGTTGACGTGCCGCGGGCGATGCGGGACTACTACGTCGCGGCCGCAATTGCCGCCGCGGCGGACGAGAACGACCCGCCCTTCTGGATTGCCGGCTCCGACCCCCACTCGCGCTTCGCGCTCGACAAGTCGCCGGCGGATGTCGGTCACAGTTTCGCCACCGCATGGCAGGGCGTGCTCGACGTTGTGGAGCAACCCAACGGGCACAAGATCCCCATCGATGTGTCGGTGGCTTCGCTGGCGTCGCCGTCGTTGGCTGAGTAGGCCGGAGGGACTGGGGGCAAGGGTCGGGGGTTGGGGATTGGGGCGCCGTCAACTAGTCGGTGCCCCACTTGTCGCAAGCCATTTTCAGTGACCTAAGAGGTGATGCGGCGCCCCAGCCCCAGGTCCAACCCCCAGTCCCACCCTATTGACAGTGTAACGTTACACTGTATATACTGCCCCATGTCTACCGAACTCGAGTCATTCGACATTGGGGAGCTTGCCGCCGCCGGGGGCGTGACCACTCGAACGGTCAGGTACTACGTGCAGCAAGGACTGCTTCCCTCCTCAGATACCAGAGGGCCGGGTGCTCGGTACGATCGCGGGCACCTCGAGCGCCTGTTGCTCATCAAGCGGCTTCAATCGCAGCATTTGCCCCTGGCCGAGATTCGTCGACGGATTGAATCGCTCAACGCAGATGACGTGCATCTGGAGCTGGCGCGCGCTCCGTCTGGTCCGGCCTTTGGCGGCTCCAGCGCGAAGGACTACGTGCGCGAAGTGCTGTTCGCCCGGCGCGAGCAGTCGGTGCCCATCCCCGCGCCGCCGCCGATGCCTCGATCCGGCGCTGTGCAAGCACCGCCGCCGCCGACGTCTCACCCCGTGTCCACGAAGCTCGCCACGCGCTCGACGTGGGAGCGCGTGGCACTCGCCCCTGATGTGGAGTTGCACCTAAGGCGCCCGCTTTCCCGTGAGCACAACCGGCTTGTCGAGCGACTGCTGGAGGCCGCGCGCCAACTCTTTACCGAGGAGTCCTGACCATGTCGTTCACCATTCGCACCGACCGCTCCCTCATTCGCGCCGGCGCTCGCAGCACGCGACATGTGCTCGTGCGCGTCAGCGCCCCTGAGGCCAACGCGCGCGCCACGCGCTTACCCGTCAACGTCGCGCTCGTTCTCGACCGTTCTGGATCGATGAGCGACGAGCGCAAATTCACCCTTGCTCGCGAAGCGGTGGAGCAGGCGCTGCGCATGCTGCGTCCGGAAGATCGTTTCTCGCTCGTCGTCTACGACACGGACATCGACGTGCTCACGCGGTCGACCTCCGCGACGCCGGATGCGAAACGTCGCGCGCTCGCCGCTCTCTCCGAGATCGGCCCCCGGGGCGGCACGGACCTGGGCGGCGGTTGGCTGCGCGGCTGCGAGCAGGTCGCGGACCATGTTCGCGACGAGGCAGTGAGCCGCTGTCTGCTGCTCACCGATGGTCTGGCCAACCACGGCATCACCGATCGGGACGAGCTGGCGATGCACGCGGCAGAGCTGCGCCGTCGCGGCGTGGTGACATCGACGTTCGGCGTCGGCGCCGACTTCGACGAGCGTCTGCTGCGCGACATGGCACACGAAGGCGGCGGAAACTTCTACTTCATCGAAGGCGCGTCCCAGATCCCGACGCTTCTCACGGGCGAGCTCGGCGAGGCGCTGCAAGTCACGATGCGCAACGCGGTGGTCGAGCTCACACTTCCGGAAGGTGCCGAAGCGCGGCCACTGAACCGGTTTCGCCATCATCTGACGCCGAGCGGAGGGGAGCTGCGTGTCGAGCTCGGCGATCTCGCTGCCGAGCAGGAGATGAGTGTGGTGGTGCGCGTCGAGTTTCCGCGCGGCGAACCCGGCCGCTCGCAGACGGCGAGTGTGCGGCTCTCAGGCTCGTCGCCGATCGAAATGATGTGGACCTACGCCGGGCACGACGAGAACGACCGCCAGCCGCGGGATCTCGAGGTTGATCGCGAGGTCGCCGCGCTGCACGCCGCGCTGGCACGTGCCGAAGCGACCGAGGCGAATCGCGCTGGCGACTATCAGCGCGCGCAGCGGCTTCTCGAGAGTACGGCGCAGCGCATCGGATCGTACGCCGGCAACGACAGTCAACTTGCCGACATTGCGGGCGGACTCCGCGAGAGTGTACCGCAGTTCTGCGCGGCGCCCATGCCTGCCTCGGCGATGAAGCGGGCGCTCTTCGCCGCTGAAACGGTGACGAAGTCGCGAGGGCTTGGCGGATTGATGCGTAAGAAGAAGTAGGGTCGGGGGCGGGGCTGGGCGTCA
>JALZAE010000609.1 GCA_030948535.1 Gemmatimonadota bacterium
GCGGGCATCTCGCCTGGCACTTTCTGACCGAGAGCCTCACGCTCACCGCGCTCGCGGGCGTCTGCGCGCTCGCGCTGGCGTACGCCGGCCTCAAGCTGATGCTGTCTCTCGCGCCCGCCGATCTCCCGCGCTTGGACGAAGTGCACCTGGCGTGGACGAGCGTCGCGTTCACGGCGATCGTCTCGTTGGGCGCCGGCGGGCTGTTCGGCCTCCTGCCGCTGACGAGCGTAGGCCGCGGCGGTGAGGACGTGACCACGCTGCGCGAGGGCGGGCGCGGCATGACCTCCTCGCGACGCCAGCACGCGGTGCGCGGCACCCTGGTCGCCGCGCAGACCGCGCTCGCGCTCGTGCTGCTCGTCGCCTCGGGTCTCATGCTGCAGAGTTTCAGAAATCTGCGCGGCGTCCGGCCGGGGTTCGACGCGAGGGGCCTCCTGACGGCGCGCATCGATCTGCCATATGCGCGATATCAGTCATATGAAAAGGTGGAGCAATTCCAGCGCGAGCTGCTCGCGCGCGCCGGCGCGCTGACGGGAGTGAAGAGCGCCGCGTCCGGATCGGATATCCCGCTGGACGGCTACAATGGCTGCGCCACGATCTACGCGGAGGGGGACGTCGACGGGAAGTCGACGGAGCGGGGATGCGTGACGACGACGTCCACCACACCGGGCTACTTCGCCACACTCGGCGTGCCGATCCGCGGGCGCGAACCGAGCTGGAGCGATGTCGAGAATCGCACCGGCGCGGTGGTGATCACGAAGGCGCTCGCGACCCGATTGTGGCCGGGACAGGACGCCATCGGCCGCGGGATCAGAGGCAACGGCGGCACGCCGCCCTACTACCGCGTCGTCGGCGTCGCGGACGACATCCGCGGCATCGCGCTCGACAAGCCCGTGATCGAAGCTGCGTTTTATCCCTTGCTACCCATCCCCGGTGCGCAGCTCTGGAGTCCGCAACGCAGCATGTCGATCGTGGTGCGCACGACATCGTCCCGTCCGGAGTTGCTCACGCCATCGCTGCGCCGGATAGTGTCGGAGCTGGATCCCAACGTTCCGCTTGGCGAAGTGCGCACGATGGAGACGGTGGTCGCGCGATCGATGACGCGACTCTCGTTCACGATGATGCTGCTCGGCGTCGCGGCGTCGATGGCGATGGTGCTGAGCGCGATCGGGATCTACGGTGTCATCTCGTACATCGTCGGCCGGAGGCGCGGCGAGATCGGCATTCGCGTCGCGCTTGGCGCGCGCGCGGGGCAGGTTGGCGCGATGGTCGTCGCCCAGTCGGTGAAGCTGGCCGCCGCAGGGGTCGTCGCCGGATTGATCGGGTCGCTGGCGGTGACGCGCGTGATGCGATCGGTGCTGTTCGAGGTGAGTCCCACTGATCCCCTCACCCTCGGCGGCGTTTCGGCGCTCATGCTGCTGCTGGCGGCAGGGGCGAGCTACATCCCGGCGCGTCGGGCGACGCGGGTGAATCCGGTGGAGGCGTTGCGCTCGGAGTAGCGCGACTGCTCTAGTGGGTATCGCTGCGGCACTAGATCTTGTTCGACCGCAACTCGTCGAGTGAATAGCGGGTATCGCGCCACTCGATGCCGCCGGTGATCAGCGTGCGGAGGATGGCGGCGGTGACGGTGTAGGCGAAGATGAGCGCGGCAATCGGGTGGAGGATCGCCAGCCACGGCCGGCTGCGCATGGCGTACGCGCAGCTCGCCGACATCGCGACGAGTACGAGCACGATCGCGATGTTGAGCGTGCGCACCGGCCCCGTTGTCGCGAGGATGGCCATGAAGGGCCAGACGTTGAACCCGATCTGCACGATGATCCCGCCGGCCGCCAACAGCAGGCTATAGTCGAGGCCCGCGAAGCTGTTCTTCCGAAGGCCGCGCACGAACTCACCGAGGGTGCGATACCACTCGACGCTGACCATGTCGCGACCCGAGAGCACGTGCTGCGACGCGCCCGACATCTTGAGAATCTTGCCGAGCTTGAGGTCGTCGTCTGGGCGGAGCGCAATGCGACGGAGCGTGCCGGCGGCAACGTAGCTCGTGGCCCGCACGAGGTTGAAGGCGCCGATGCCGGCGTGCCACCGCGTGCCGGGCACGTGCGCGCGCCAGGGGCGCAGGTACAGCATGAACATCAGCGCGAAGTAGTTGACGCCGAGCGCGAGCAGAGCGCTCGGCGACTCGACATGCGGGCCGACGGCGATGTGGTCGACGCGATGGTCGATCATGTAGCGCACCGCGCGCGACAGCGCTGTGGGATGCAGAACCACATCCGCGTCGCTGAACAGGAGAAACTCACTCCTCGCCGCCTCCGCGCCGCGCATCAGGGCGTGATTTTTCCCGAGCCAGCCGGCCGGCAGCTCGGTGACGTGAAGCACGCGCAATCGCGGATCGTTCGCCGCCATGCGGTCGAGGATCGCGCCGGTATCATCGGTCGAGCGGTCGTCGACGAGGATGACCTCGTAGTCATCGTAATTTTGGCTGAGCACCGAGCGCAGCGCGGCCTCGATCTGCCGAGCTTCGTCGCGCGCCGCGATCACGATGGAGACGCGCGGGCCTGCTCCATCGAGCACGGGTTGCTTCGCCAACAGCGGGATGGACCGCGAGCCGATGACGAGATCGGCGAAGCTGGCAATCGCCCAGAGCAGCGTGACGACGGCGAGAGCGAGCAGCACGCGCTAGGCGATCTCGAGCGAGCGAATCAAGATCACGCTGAGCACGAGTAGAATCACGAGGGAGCAGCTCACCGTGGCGACCACGGGCGCGCCGACGCGTCGCACCGCCTTGAGATCGACGCCGAGTCCGAGCGCGGCCATCGCCAACACCGTCAGCCACCCGGACAACAGCCGCGCCGGATTGACGAGCACGCCGGGAATCAGTCCCGCCGATCGGAGCGCCGCCAACAGCAGAAAGCCGGCGAGGAACCACGGCACGATCCGCGACAGCGGTACCGAGCGCACGGTCTCGCCGCTGTGTCCATCGTGCCGCCGCAGCGCGAAGAACACGACGACCGGACCGAGCATCAGCACGCGCACCAGCTTTACCAGTGTGCCGACCTGTCCGCTGATCGCGCTCACCGGAAACGCCGCGGCGAGCACCTGCGGTACGGCGTACACGGTCAACCCGGCGACGACGCCGTACTGATAGTGCGACAAGTGCAGCGGCGCGATCAGCATGGGCAGACCCAGCACCACCGCCACCCCAAGAATCGCCGTGAACGCGATGGCCGATGCCACGTGCTCGCGCTCGGCGCCGATCACCGGCGCGATCGCGGCGATGGCGGAGTTGCCGCAGATGGCATTTCCGCAGGCGAGCAGCACGGCCAGCTTGCGTGGCAATCCGAAGGCGCGCCCGATCATCCATCCGCTGGCGATGCCGAGCACGACGAGCAGCACGATCCCCAGGACGAGCGACACCCCGGCGCGACGGAGCAGCTCGACGTCGACCGCGGCGCCGAGCAAAAATACCGCGACCTCGAGAATCTCCTTGGCGGCGAACTGGATGCCCGGCTCGTAGGCCTCCGGTGGCGTCCACACGGTGCGCACGATCGTACCGAGGACGATCGCGACGACGAGCGCTTCGATGATCGGATGCCCGAACGCGATCTCCTCGATGCGCGCGACGGACTGCGCGCCGAAGGCAACGAGAAGTGTGAGGACGAGGCCGGGCACGAGGCGGATCACCGGGGAGCCGCGCGTGCGCTCACTCTCCGCATACAATACCCCTCTGCGTTTCGGTCCACTCCCTCGGGTTCCACACCACGGGCACCGCGCCGATCCGCTCGAAGCGGATGCGCGGATCGCCGGATTGCACCAGCGCGACGAGGCGGCGGCCGGTGAGCAGGAAGCGGCGCGATGCGCTCTCGACCGAATCGAGAATGATCTGCGCTAGATCGTGCTCGGCGCGGGCGAACGTCTCGAAGCCCTTGAGCACGAGCACGAGGCCACCCTCCATCGGTACGTCGAGCTCGGCGAGCGCGTCGATCCACGACGCGAGATTGTTGGTGTAGTGCGGGGGGAAGCCGAGCACGCGCTTTACATCGCCGTGAAACGCGGGCGCGCTATCCCAACGCGAGGCGTCGAGCGAGTGCACGACATAGCCGTTGCGCTGAAACCACGCGGCGTCCTCGTTGAGCACCGCGCCTTTGTGATAGAGCGTGACGGCGCCGTGCTGCATCAGCAGCCAGTCGAGACGCTCCGGTTCTTCCGCTTTTCGCTTCTTGAAGAAGGCCATTCGGTCGAAGAGTCCGGGCACTCGTTAGGCGGTCTCTTCATCCTCGAGCAGCACACGCTGCCCGGGGATGAACCGTTCAAGGTCCTCGGCGGAACAGAGCGCGAAGGCGAAGAGATCGAGGCGGGGCGTGCCGTCGGCGCGGAGCGAGCGCGGAATCTCGAGCGACTGCGCCACGCAGCATCCACCGAGCGTCGACGTCTCGACGATGAGAAAGGGCTCCGGGGAGAGCCGGCGGGCGAGTACGATCGGAAGATCCTGCGCGATCATGGCGGCCTGCTCGACCTCGAAGCCGATCGGATTCATGGGTGCAATCTACGGGTCGACGGCGGCGCCGAGAAGTTTGCCGCAGGCAGACGCGAGGCTCACGGCGCTCTGCGTTTTCGCGGAAGCCGCTGAAGATTGTGGGCGATGGCGATGCTGTCCTCGCGCATCTTGGCGACGAGCGCCGCGATGGAGTCGCGGAGCACCGCCGCCTCGGCGGTACTGCGCGGCGGCTTCGGCGGTGAAGCGGGGGCCAGCGTGTCGCCGGCGGTCAGCAGGGGTACGTTCTGCGGACCGGGGACGATCTCGACCGGAGCGCCGAACGGTGCCGCGGCGAGCGCTCGCACCGAGTCGAGCGCGTGCAGCGGAACGTCGCCGCGGTCGAGCTCGAGGTCCGCGATGGCGCCGCCCGGCCCGAGATGAATGGATCGGACCACACCGATCCGAACGCCCCGAAACAGCAAGGGCGATGAGCCCGGCGCGATGTCCGCCGCGTCGCGCAGCCTCGCGTGCGCGTGCCAGGTCGTGCGTCGCTCGCGCACGACGAACGCGCACGTCGCGACGAGAATGACCATCGCGATGCTGACGATGCCGAACGCGCTCAGCCGGACGGGGGCATCCACTAGAAGCGCCGGCCCCAGGCCTCGAGCGAGCGCACGCGCTCGATCTGTCCGCTCCACAAGCCGAGATTGCCAAAGTCGTGCGCGTTCCAGACACCCGTGACGCGCACGTACCGATCGGTGAGATCGTTCGCGCGCGCGGTGAGCGTATCCGCCGCGAGCTCGAGCCACACACCGTTCTTTTGCGCGCCCTGCTCGAACGACTCGCGCGACAGATAGATCCCGGTGTTATTGAACGCGAGATGCGCGTAGCCGACGACGCGCACCGTCTTGCCGTCGAAGCGCTCCGGCGCGGCGATGAGCGCGACGAGCGATACGTCGTATATCGCGCACTGGCCCTTCTTGTCGACGTCGGCGCACGACGCGCCTGGCGCGGTCGACGCACCCCGCTTCCTCTGCGCGGCCGCCGAGTGCGTCACGACTCCACTGAGGGCGACAACAAGAATCAGAACCGCCGAGCGCATGAGAGCTCCAAAAGGCAGATGTCCGTTGAAACGCGCGCCTTACAATTTCTTCGTCAGGTAGAACTGCCGATACCCCGGCGGAAATCCCTCGAGCGTGCCGAACAGCTCGTAGCCGAGGCGTTCGTAGAACGGCCGAGCCTGATACTCGAACGTATCGAGGTACGCGTTGGCGCACCCGCGCGACCGGGCGTGCGCCTCCGCGGCGTTCATGAGCGCGCTACCGGCGCCCCGGCCGCGGAATCGGTCGTCCACCCAGAGTTTGGAGACGTACAGCCACCCCCACTTGATCTCGCCAATGAGCCCGCCGACGACCGCGCCGGCGTCATCGCGAACGAAAACGGTGACCGGCTCACGATTGGGCTCCCCGATCATCGCGACGTTGAAGGCGAGGAGACCCTCGAGCACAGTGGCCGTGTCGGCGGGGTCAGGAGCGAGCTCAACGGTGACCTTCAAATCGGTCGGCATATCGGAACGATGTGCGCGGCGCCGCGGCACGCAACCGTTCGGCCGTGGCGTTGGCGCGTTCGTGCTCGGCGACATGGAGGAAGAGTCTGTCGCGCGCGGTCGGAGGCACGGTGCGAATGCGGCGCGCCGCTGGTACTGAAAGCAGACGATCTCGTCGCTCGCGCCGCTGGCGCGAAGGCGCGTCGCGTGGACAAATGCTGGACCCCGAGCGCGTCGACGTCGCGCGCGTCGATCAGGGCTACGCGCCGCTCTTCTCGCTGCGACCCGAGATTGGCCGTCTGTTCGCGCCGGCCGAATTCGAGTACGGCGCGCACAACGTCGTCGTCCTCACGCACGCGCTCTGGACGACACACTTCAGCGCCGACCGCGCGATCATCGGTCGCCAGATCGTGCTCGACGATGTTCCGCGCCTGGTCATCGGCGTGCTGCCGTCGACGGACTTCAGCTACCCATCCGCCGATGTCGAAGCGCTCATGCCGCTCGCTCTCCATCCCAAGTCGTTCAGACGCAATCGCGGCAACGTGTGGCTTGGCGTCGTCGGACGCATGCGGCCCGGCGTGTCACTCGTTCGCGCGCGCGCCGAGCTGCTCACGATGTCCGCTGGAATCTCCATAGCATTTCCCGACGCGATGGAAGGAATTTCCATCCACGCCGAACCGTTGACGGAGAGCGCGCTCCTCTCGCTCGCCGGCGGCGGTCTCGGCATGGCGCTGGCGCCCGGCGGTGACGCGCGTGCTCATAGTCGTGCGCAATGCGCTCAAGCTCGCCGCGGCCGGCACAGCGATCGGCATCGCCCTGTCGTTCGGCGCGGACCGCTGGCTCGCGGCCTTTCTTGTCGGCGCGAATCCGCACGACACGCGGATGCTCGGCGCCGTCGGAGCGACGCTGATCATGGTAGCGCTGATGGCAGCATACTTACCGGCGCGAAGGGCGAGCATGGTCGACCCGACGATCGCGTTGCGGGGGACTAATCGATCATAGCGTGGGTCGCGTGAGGTGAAGGTGACGCGCGCGGCGCGCTGGCGCCTCGCGCCGCACGCAGCGCCCCATGCCTTACCCGCGCCTCGACTCGCCCGTCATAGCATTGCATCGTCCCAAAACGGTTCTCCCCTCGCGAACCTCGTCAAATCGAATTTCGAGATGTCGATCGTCTCCGACCGCCCCGTGCGAATGAGATCGGCTACTGCCTTGCCAGTCGCTGGTGCCATCATCAGCCCGTGCCCGCTAAATCCGTTCGCGAGATAGAACCCTTTTCGGTCGGGATGCTCGCCGATGATCGCGTTGTGGTCCGGACTCATCTCGTATAGACCGGCCCATCCCTCGACGACGGTGGCGTCGGCGAACGCGGGCATGCGCCCGAGGAGATCCGCGCGGACGTCGCGCTCGAAGCGGTCGGGATCGCAGGCGAGGTTTTCTCCCTCCGGCTCGGCAGTATTCGTTTTCGCGACGACGATGCGGTCGGGACCGTCGGGCGTGGTGGCATCGTCGTGGCGCCAGTGGACGCCGCTCGGGTCGATCACCATGGGGAAGCGGTACGGCCACGTGCGCGGCAGCTCGAGCCGAAAGAGATGCTGGCGCTGCGGGCGCACGGGCAGGTCGACGCCCGCCATGTCGCCGACGTGCGAGGCGTACGCGCCCGCGGCGTTGACGACGGTACGCGTGGCGAGGCGCGTCGTACCGCCGGCGGCATTCAGCGTCACGCCGCTCACGCCCCGCGCGTCGTGCTCGATCGCGATCACCTCGGCGTCGGCGTACTCCACTCCCTGGTGCGCCGCACCGGCGCGGAATCCCGCCAGGACTTGTCGCGGATTCGCGTAGCCGTCGTCAGGGCCGATCACGCCGAACGCGATGTCGCCGAGCTCGATTTCCGGGAGCCGCTCGCGAATGGCGCTGACTGAAAGCCGCTCCACCTTGGCGCCGAGCGCGCGCTGCGATTCGAGGCGCCGCTCGAATCGCTCGGCGCTTTCGTGATTGACCAGGAAGAGATAGCCGCGCTGCCGGAACCAGGCGCGGGAGATGTAGTCACCGACGGTCATCCGCTCGTCGAACTCGCGATAGAAGCGGATGCTGTACTGCGCCATCGCGATGTTCGCGGCGGATCCGAACTGCTGCCGCACTCCACCCATCGCGAGAAACGAGGACGCCCGCGCGTACGTCGAATCGCGCTCGGCGACGACGATGCGCCCGGTGAAGCCATCGCGGCGCAGATGGTATGCGATGCTCGACCCGACCACCCCGCCGCCCACGATCACGACATCGGCGGATTCGCGCGGCATCATACGACGCTCACTCCCGTGACGATTGTCGAGCGCCGGTCAGACTCCGAACTGGCGCAGATGGTGATCGATGTGCTTCCAGCCGAGCGCGCCCCAGCTTTTGGCGGAGAGCTTGCCGAAGGCGGGATGGACGGGCCACGGGCGCTTCTGGTCGAGCGCGCCAAAGCCGTCAATCAGGGAGTCGAGCGTTGCGACGTCGGCCGTCCAGGTCGTCGACTTGCCGGCGAGCAGCTCGGGCGCGGTCGGCGTGCTGTGTGGCCAGGGCAGCCAGTGGATGACAATCCAATTCGCGGGGAAAAAACCGACGGGCGTACTTTTCCGTGCGGTTGGCAACTCCCCTGTCGCCATACGCATCGACAGGGTGAGATGCGCTACCACCTGCAGCGCGTTCATCTTCCCCCACAGCGGGCGCTTCTCCTCGCTAAGCTGCCCGAGTCGCTGTTTCAGCTCGCGTCTCGTCTCGTCCTGCCAAAGCGATTTCAAGACAAACACTCCTTCTTGCTTGATCGTGAGTCGTTTGGCGCTCGCGATGCCACTACCCGATTCGCATCAGAATGGCTGCTATCGTTCGCGGTCGCCAGCCAAGATGCCGCCGCGGCACACGGGCGCGGCAGGAGATTTGCCGGGCGAACATGAAACGACGAGAGCTCAATGAACATCGAACATGATATCGCAGGCCACCGCTTTCGGGCACCGCTCTCCGGCGGCACTGGCGACCTAACCTATGAGCCGCGCGGCGATGCGCTCGACCTGTTGCACACGGTGGTGCCGGCGGAGGCGCAGGGGGAGGGCGTCGGTGACGCGCTCGTGCGCGCGGCGTTCGACTACGCCCGCTCCGTCGGCAAAAAGATCATCCCGACGTGTCCGTACGTTCGGCACTGGCTCGAGGAGCATCCCGAGGAAAACGAGATGGTGCTGGCGCGACGCTAGGCGTTGCTCGCAAGAGCTCACAGCGCCCGCCGCAGCTCCATGTAGTTCGATCCGGCTTTTGCCGGTCCAAAGCCGAACTTCGCATATAGCGCCGGCGCGTCGCGCGTGAAGAGGGCGATGCGGCGCAGGCCCTGCGTGTCGGGATGCGCGAGGATGCTCTCGACGAGCATCGTGCCAATTCCTCGGCCGCGCGAAGCTTCGGCGACGATGACGTCGGTCAGGTAGGCGTAGGTGGCCAGGTCCGTCACCGCTCGCGCGAAGCCGACCATGCGCCCATCAGTGTCGTAGGCGCCGAAGCAGAGCGAGTTCGCGACGGCGCGGTCGAGCCCCTCGCGCGTCATGCCGCCGGCCCAGTGAGAAGCGCGCAGCATCGCGAGCAGCACATCGAGATCCAGTCGCCGGCGGTCCGTCGAGATGGTGACTTGTCCGCGCTGCATCTCGAAGAGCTCGTCGATCATGCCGGGCCCCAATGTGTTGACGACCGATTCCGGCTCGTCGTGCCGTACGTCATTACATTCTGGTTCGCGTTGCAACGCCGATGGCCACGCCGGCGACGCCGATCAGCGGAATGACCCACGGGTACCACTTCGGCTGGCCCATGTTGCCCGGCGTCATGCGTCCGCTGATGATGCCCATCACCACAATCAGCGCCGACAATCCCACGGCGTGCTGCCACGGATTCGACGACGCGAGCCGGACGACGATCCATCCCGCGAACACCGCCGCGAACAGCGCGACCACGAGGCTGGCCGAGAGATAGTTGGTCGGCACAGGTCCGGGCGGCGGCGCCTTCATCGTCGCGAGTCCGTTCGGCAGCAAGGCGGCCGCCGCGATCGCGGTGCCGACCATGACCACGACCACCATCGCCACGTACGCCAGTAACACCACGCCGACACTTCGCAGCATCGTCACTCCGCCCTTGGGGTCGACTGGACACGTGAGATCGCGCGGTACGCTCCGTGCATTCGCGACGCGCAACTCGTTCCTGGGAGCACTCCGTGAGCAAACTTCTGCGCGGTCTCGCCGCCGGCTATGGCGCGAAAAAAATGGGCGGCGGCTGCTTCAGCACCGTGCTGATCTTTATTCTGTTGTGGTGGCTGCTGGGACACTTCGGCGTGTTCCGCTGATCTCTAGCGGGCATCCGGCGTCACGTCTGCGCCTCGGCGCCGGCATCGCTCGCTGCCGGAGGCGCGACGAACGCCACGTGCCCGCACTCGGGGCAGCGCAGCGCGCGGATCGCCGCGCGCTCGCGCCCATCGACGGACGGACCGCGCAGAAACCCGCGCGTCAGCTCCCCCGCGACCCATAGCAGCGGCGTGATCGCGCCGTCGACCGAGACCGCGGCAAATCCCGCGGTCATCGCCGAGCCGCACTGCCTGCACTCCGTACCGCTCGCCATATGTCGGTCCTCTCCATCCATCGGGCCATCCCACCGGCGCACGAACGCCGAGGCTCACGCAGGTGAGATAAGAGCGCCGGCGGGGGCGCGCAACGGCTCAATCGCGCTTGTCGTCGGGGTGGCACGCCATGTCCACCACGATCGTGCTGGCGAGAATCAGCAGATCGTCTTCACCGCACGCGACGTCGACGCCGTAGGTGTCCGTCCAGCTGAACCATTTCTTCGAGACGGTCGCCACGACCCGGTCGCCGCGGCTGAAGTGGTACTCGTGATCCGTGAAATCGCCCGATGCCTGCAGGTCGTCCGGGCCCGGCACGTCGACGTTGAATTTGCAGTTGAAGAAGGTGAACAGCTCCTTCTTCACGACCGCCGCGACCTGGCCGTCCCGATGGATCTCGTACGTAGGTCCCCAGGCGAGCAGCTTCTGCTTGATGAAAGCGAGCTCGTGGCCCTCGAGATCCTGGAACGAGAGCTGGTCGCCGAAGCTGAATGCTTTGCCATCGACGAAGAAGATATCGCGCTGGCTCTCATCCTTGATGTAGAAGTCGTCGCCCCACGAGAACAGCTTCTGCTTCATCACGTAACGCACGGTGGTCGCCCCGCGCTCGCGCGCGCGAAAGAGGATCTGTCCCGGCGCCCATGGCCGGTCCAGGATCAACCACTACGAGAAAGCGCCGCGATTGCTTCGGCCGACAGCCCGTCGACCAGCAACATTTCGGTGCGGGCGACCGACTGCCGCAGCGCCTTTCCCTCGGCGTACTCAGGGGAGCTCTACCAGGCGCGCGCGCGCTCGACACTCGGAAACTCGAGGATGACGAAGCGCGCCGGGTGCCATGATCCCTCCAGCGTGTGCGTTTCGCCGCCGCGAACGATGTACTTTCCGCCATAGAGCGCGATCGACGGAGGGGCGAGTGTTTTGTAGCGCTCATACTTTACGGGGTCTTGCACATCGACTTGCACGACGACATAAGCGGGCATGGCTCCTCTGTCTGTAAAATCGGGGGGACCGTGACGATACGGCGGCGCGCTCGTGATCGCTACGTCGACGGTCGTGACGCACGATCCCACTAGCGCCAGTTCCACGCATCTTGCAATACATGCACGCGTTCGCCAGGGCATCGGCTGGTATCGACCCACATCGAAGCGAACTCATGGCCAAGCGAATCCGCACTCGTAGTCCCGGCGGACCCGTCAAGAAATCCCCGTACTTCGTGCAGCCCGCGAAGGGCGGCGGCGTCACCGTGTACCGCCGGCCGATCGGCAATCGCTCCGCTCCAACCGACTGCGGCAACGTGCCGACGCAGGCGTTGGCGGCCGCGCTCATTCGCCAGCTCCAGCGCGCCGAGAGTGTCCTGAGCGACCTGTTTCTCGAGGCCACCGATGACGGCATCGAGGCGTTGAATGCGGTACTCACGGCCTGCCGGGCCGCGG
>JALZAE010000616.1 GCA_030948535.1 Gemmatimonadota bacterium
GGCGGTAACACCCCGACACTTGTTCATTGCATATGACGGCACCCGATCCCGTTCATGAGCGATCCGCTCGAGCAATTCCGTTCTTGCGGGCGAGCCTAAACCGGCTTGCGCTCTTGGCGAATGAAAGCACGAGCGGAGCTCGGTTCGCCCAGAACGATCATTTCGCGTTCATGGGATTAACGTTCCATGCCAAGCAACTCGAACATGCCAGAGCAGTCATCATCTTGGGCAAGCATCCGGATGTCGCGCTTATCGTGCGGAGCATGCTCGAAGGATGGTGGCAGCTGAAGTGGGCGTACGGTGATCCACAAGCAAGGGCGGAGACGTGGCGCGCCTTCTCAATAATCTATGATTGGCGTTCTCTGCAAGATGCGCGTGGCGCCGGCCTGGATGTGCCCGCGGAGCGTCAGCAGCGAACTGAAGCACGCTTGGGCGAAGTGCGCGAACGTTTTCTGACCCCCAAGGCGAGGCGCGCCATTTCACTGAATGCGGCCATGCCGTCCGATCCGTTTCTGAGCACTTGGCATGGGATACAAATACGACAGCTCGTCGAGAAAATCGGCGAACTCGCTTCATACGGGGGCCCGTACGACGAGTTCTCAGATCGCCATCACTGGGCGCCAGCGGGAGTTGGTCAGGGGGTCCACCTTGAGGGACAAGTCGTTCGCTAAGCATGAAGGTCCGCGATGTCATTCGCCTCCTGGAGGCCGACGGCTGGTAACTCGCGCGCACGCGTGGTAGTCATCATCAGTACAAGCATCCCACGAAGCCGGGACGCGTGACAATCCCCGGTACCGGCGGCGACGATCTCGCCCCGGGCACGCTCAATAGCATCCTGAAACAGGCGGGGCTAAAGCCATGAGCAAGTATCTGATCGTGATTGAGGCGACCGAGCGCGGCTTCTCGGCGTACTCGCCGGATCTGCCGGGGTGCGTGTCGACGGGCGGGACACGCAGCGAGGTCGAGCAGCAGATGCGCGAGGCGATCGAATTTCATCTCGAAGGGCTCCGTGAAGATGGCGCGCCGATTCCGCCGCCGAGCAGCAGCGCGACCTATGTTGAAGTTGCCGCGTAAGGTGAACGGCCGGACACATCGGTAGCACACAATCCGGCGGAGGCTAGGCAAGACTCGGGGTCGCGGCTCGGCGATCGCACGAGCGCGAAACTACCAGTGGGTGTGGAATTGGGTGTCGAATTAGACCGACTTTTCCCGACATCGCTGCAGCGAAAAGATGGCGAATCGCGCTGCCTGCCCTATGCAAGTCCGATGTACTGCCGTGATTCCTTCGTGTATCGAATAGTCTGATAAGCGTGAGGTCGGAAGTTCAACTCCTCCCAGGCCCACTCGGGAAAATCTTGCCCTGCGCACGCTTGAGCCCCAAGTCTGGCTGCGGAGCGGAAGCCTATCGCATGAGTTCCGCGGATCGCACTGTTAGGTGCGGTTGCACGCTTAAGACGGATCCGATCTCGGTCGTGATGCCGCGCTGTCTACCTAGCGCGCAACAGACGGGGACTTCGAGATCTAGGCGATCAAGGTTGACGGCACCGGTCTCCAACGTTTAACCACGACCCCGTCGGCACGGGCGGGCGGACGCGCCGGCCACCCTCGATCGCCCCGAAGTGCGAACGGACATTCTGGCATCGGGAACGGCGGATGGACGCACGAATCTCGCGCGGCCTGTGATTGAGTGCCTGAACCGTGCCGTGGCGAGCGTAGCATGCGCCTTGAATAGGCCATAGCTTCGGCGCATGCGAGCCGCGCCCTCGTCAGTCGCCGAGATGAACTGGACGACGCTCGTCCTCGAGCTCTTCGTGACGACGCTCGGCATCCTCGTGGCGCTCGCGTTGAACTCATGGTGGGGCGCTCGCCAGGACCGCGCGCGCGAGCGCGTCTATCTGCGTCAGTTGACCGCCGACATCGACCGGACGCTCGACGCCTCCAACCTCCCGGAGGCCGTCGCCGAGGAGACGCGTTCGACGGACGCTACGACGGCGCTGTTACGCGCCTTTCGTTCCGAGCACGCTCCGCCGACGGACTCGATCGCCCGCTGGTTGTACGACGCGGAAGCATTCAAGACCTTCACGCCGCTCACCGGCACCGCTTGCGCGCTGATCAGCACGCGTGACATCAGCTTGATTCGGGACGATAGCATCCGCGCGCTGATAGTGGCGATGGTTGCGCTGGTCGACGGCAACGCCATTCAGATTCACGATTACCAGCTCAAGTGGCAAGCGCAGGCAGAGGAGCTCGAGCGCAACACCGACTACATCGCGCTCAAGGCGCTCGTTCTGGGGCCCGAGGCGACGGATGCCGCCGCCCGCACGGATTCGATGTTCGAAATTCCGTCCAGCCCGCGGCGCGAACCATTCCCCGCGACCGATTACGATGCCCTGCTGCGGACGCGGGACGTGTATCGAGCGATCGTCAAAATGAACACGGCGCATAAGAACACGTTGGAGCTACTTCGACGCGAACTGGACGGCTTACGGACGGTTCGTCCGCTGTTCGCGCGCATGCGCTAGTAACGCGACATCGCTTACGGATGGCGAGAAGCATGTCCGTGGAGGGATCGAGATCCTGCGAGAATCGGGTGATGTATTCGGCGGTCGATTGTTCGAATAGCTTCATTGAATCGCACTACGTCTTCGAGGTCAGCACCGGTGAGCGTGACATTCGCGCCCGACCATAGTCGGATGACAGTCGCTCGGGGAGCGTGGTATTCAGAGAGCATCCACAGCGTGTGGGAGCCCGCGGGCACCTGTGCGCCGCGGATCCAAAGACCCGACCTGGGCAAAATCGTCGCGAGCGCGGCGACTGTTGACAATGTCCTCAATGCCATCGCACGCCTCGAGCACGGGGGTCGGTCATAGGAGTGGAGAAGTGAGCGAAACGACTTCCTCGTGCACGCTGCTGGTCGAGGGCACACCGGGGCTAGGGAAGAGCACGGTGCTCGATCGCCTCGCACGCCGTCACGTCGCAGCAACAGAGGAACGACGTCTCCGCACTCTCGTGCATCTGACGCAGGCGCATACGTACGGACCACTCGCGTCCGCTGAGGATATGGGCACGTTGTCGCGCCGGGACTGCCTGCGCCACCTTGAGCGTATCGCCGATGGACTGGAGTGGTTGATCTCGAGCGTGCGGGGTGAATCCACGACGAAATGCTTTGTACTCGTAGACGCCCTGCACTTGACCGCGTGCGTTCGACCGGGAGTCCTGAGCTGGCCCGACGTTGCCTCGCTCGATCAACGCCTAGCCGCTTTAGGATGCAGACTTCTCCTTCTGGACGGGAACGATGAGACCATTGCGACACGGACCGTGAAAGCCCGAGCCAAGACAGAGTTCATTCTCAATTATGCCAGTCGTCGCTTCGGTCGGACCGAGTCGGAATTGGTTCAGCACTTCCAAGACGAGCGCGACACGTTCCGACGGCTCTTCGCGGCGTCTGCCATGACGAAGCTGCTTCTCGCGGCGGAAACCCCAGTAGGAGAAATCGAGACCCGCTCCTTTCGATTTTGGCGCGCCGACTCGCCGCATGCGGCAGGAGTGGGGACCGCTTGAAAAGCGAGTGGCTCGCTGATCTCTGCTCTTGAGGACGGAGCCTTCAAGCATGTCCGAGAACTGACCCGAGCCAACGAGCATGGTGTGCCCCAGAGAGACCCAGCGAATATCTCGGCGCTCGAGATGACCTCTATTTTCGCGCCCTTTCGCTCCTTTCCGCTCCACAACTCCGCACTTTCAGAGGGCGCGGGCCCATCGGTGTAGTCGCGCGATCTGCGGCGCGTCGAGATGCCGCACGTTTGAGACGGGACGCATAGTGGCGGAGATATGCGATTGCTCCCCGGCGATAGACACCGCGGATCACATAACCGCTACGCGCCTGCGGCCATGGGCGCAGAAGAACGATGTATTGGCGCGAAAGCACCGTCGGACGTCGTGACGGTAGCGGTTGGACCCGGCGAGTGAAAACATCGTCGGTGCGGACGCCCGCGCGCCCCGGAAACCGGTTCCTCACTGCCACATTCGCACTCAGACGAGCCCGATCAGCGGTTAGCCCAACGCCTGCCGCGTCCGTCGTTTCCTCCTCGGATTTACTCTCAGCGCCGCGTCGGAGGTACAGAGCGCGGTATCCCATGGCGGATTCCATGGTGGACTCGTCCTCGGACTCTGACCAGCTGCATCGCGGCGTTCAGCGGCAGAGGCGAAATCCCTGACCGCGAACGGTGAGCAGGTGCTGGGGCCTCGATGGCATCGGCTCGAGCTTGCGGCGCAAGCTGACCATCACCGTGTCCGTCAGACGGCTCTGCGGGCTGTACACATGGGCTCCCACTTCCCGCATCAAGGCAAGCCTTGTCACGACTGCGCCGTCCCTGCTGAGCAAGGTTAGCAGCATTCTGTACTCGAGGGGTGTGAGCTCTACGGGTTGGCCAGCCCGCTTCACGACGTGCGTGGCCAGATGCACTTCGACATCCCCGAATCGCTCGATACGCCAGTCGCGCTGGCCGGAGCTATCCCCGGAGGACGCACGACTGCGCGCGGCGTGCACTCGACTTGCAATCGTGCGAGCCGACGCTGGGAGTAGAACGCACTCAGCAACGCCGTGATTTAGGGCGGACGCCGATGTAAGATCGTCGTCTCTTTCGCACAGGGCGATGACAGCCAGCGCAGTCGGCTTCGAAGCTCCTGCGCGCTGCAGCGACGAGAGCAACGATAATTCGGTCACAAGCACATCGACTTGGGGTTCGGAGTACGCCCCGGTGAAAACTGCGTCGACTGCTACAAGCTCCACCACCATCCCCGACACCAGGAGGCGCGATGCCAGGCGAATGGCGAGCGCCGAGTCGGAGATGAGAATCGTGACGCGCCCTCCGTAGTCCGGACCTGCGTTGACGAGAGGATTGTGACGGTGAGACACTAGCATCGGTCCAGTGAGAGATTCAACCGCCACTTCCGCAGAATGGTGCGACCCGTTTAGCGCGTCAAGGCACGCCTCCCTCCTCGACACGTTGAGGGATGCGCAGCGAGCATACCGCGGTGTGGAACAGACGCCCAGACCGGCGGAAATCCCTATCTGCGGGTTGGTCCGATAGAGCGCAGGATCGCTGGATGACCAGCGCGGCGCGCAATACTATCTACCAACGCGCGAATGCCCGTTTCGGCGTGCGTTTTCGAGTCCGAGCTCTCATTCGTCGACGCCGGCGTCGGTGCGCGATTACGTCCGCGCACTGCGGATAGCACCGAAGCCGGTGGTGCCCTTCGAGACGCCGCCCCGAGTACAAGCGCAAGTCGATTCGGCGGTCCGTCGCACGCCGTGGGGCACACGCTACCCAGTGCTTCGCCGCCCACTACGGCGTCCGCAACCGCGTCGGCCGGCCGTATCGTGCGCAGAGGACGGGCAAAGTGGAGCGGCCCATTCGCTATCTGCGCGAGAGTTTTCCCTTCGCCGGGCCTTCGTGAGCGATGCCGATCTGAATGCCCACCTCGCGCTCTGGCTGGAGACGGTGGCGACTCCGCGCGTGCACGGGACGACGGAGAGGCAGCCGGCGGCGCACTTCACCGCGATCGAGCGCGCTGCGTTGCTGTCCCTACCGCCCACGCCCTACGCGTCGCTCTGCTCGCAGAGCGGGCGACCCCGAGCGACGCCCGGGCGCGCGGGACCGTGCCCCGCGCATCGATGGCGAACGGCTGAGTCTGTGGGCGTATGCCGCCCTCGCGGGAGGTGACGCATGACGCGCCGATCGCCGCAGAGTGTGCTCACCGCTCCGTCGCTCCGCGAGCGGCTCCGCGCCGGGCTTGCGGATCTCAAGATGCCGGGCGCCCTCGAACCGCTCGATGACATTTTGCGCCGGTAACGATGGCGCGTTCCCCCAGGCGAGGCGATGGCCGCGCTCTTGGGTGCGCCCGTCGAGCCCGCATCCGCGCCGCCTTTCCCGCCGGGCGTGAAGCGCGAGCAGATCGAGAACCTGAACAGCCCGGGCTTCATCGAGCGCATGGAAAACGTCGCGCTCGTCGGACCAGCCGGCGTTGGGAAAACCATGTCGCGCTCTCGCTCGCCGTGCTGCCGCGCAGAATGGTCGGCGCGTGTACTTCACCGCGCTCGCGGATCTCCTCGCTCGCTCGAGGAGACGCATTCGGCGGCCGCCTCGCGCACCGATTCCGGACGCTTGTCTTTCCCAGCCGCATGGTGATCGATGAGATCGGCTACTTCCCGATCTCACGCACGGGCGCAATGTCGTTCTCCTGCTGCGGACGCGGCGGTACGAATCCGCCACGACAATTCTCATGAGCAACAAAGCCCCGGGGACGGGGGCGAGATCTTCGGCGACGACGTCATGGTCCGTGCGCCAATTAAGCGCCTCGTGCATCACTGCCAAATCTTGAA
>JALZAE010000636.1 GCA_030948535.1 Gemmatimonadota bacterium
GCTGTGCGTAATCCTCGATCAGTCCGTAGTTGACGAAGACGACTTCGCCGGACACGTCGCCCGCGCCACTGGTGCCGTTCGCGATCACCGGCTCAATCAGCGTCTGCGATCCCGAATCGCCCGGAACCGGTCCCTCGTGAAGGTCGAGCTTGAGCGGTTCGGGGGAGATCCGCCACACGCCGATCGAGGTCGTGTGCGGCAGAAAAACCTCGTAGGTGCGACTGCTCGTCTCGAGCCCCCATGCTTTCATCTGCGCCAGCACGTAGTCGCGCGTGCGCGCCTGCGCGGGCGTCCCCGCGATGTGCACGTCACGCGCGAGCTCTCTCGAGTGCGACATGGCGCTTTGCGGCGCGGGCCGGCCGATCGCATCGGCCTCGAGCGCCCGCTGCGCCGCGGATGCTGCCGCGGAGTAGCCGGGGAGCGCGGACTGCGCGGCAAGCGGAGCGATGGCCGCGGATGATAGCGCGACCAGGATCAGCGGGCGAATACGGAGCACGGATTTCTCAGCGAGAGGGACAAAAGCAACCTACCGGCGTGGGGGCCGCGGATCGAGAGGGCGGAGCCGCGCCGACGGAGTCCCTCTGTAAGAGCAACAGCAAAAGGCAGCCGCGGATTTGCGCCGATCGACGCGGATACGCGTCGCTCCGGGCGATCTTCGTCACGCGCGAACGGGTCGACGATTTTTTCGTATAAAAACAGAGCCGCATGAGACGGCTCTGCGCGAGCTGAATCCGAGTCCATCTGCGAAAATCCGCGGCTGCCGTTGCTCTCGAAGAGAAAGATGATCTGCGGCCGTCTTTGCCTTCAAAGAGAAGAATCCGTGGCTGCTCAGCGGGGCGCCACGAGTCCGAGTCCCTCTCGAACGCCGGTCAGCACGAACTGGACGGCGACCGCGGCCAGGAGTAGTCCGAGGATGCGCGTACCGACGCGAATACCGGTCTCACCGATGCGGGCGACGAGTCCGATCGCGGCGCGGAGGGCGGCCCACGAGAGGAGCATCGTCAGCGCGATCGCGGTGTAGACGACCGCGTGCTCGCCGATCGTGCGCGACTGGCCCGACAACACCATCACCGTCGAAATCGCGCCGGGACCGGCGAGCATCGGCATGGCGAGGGGCGTAATGGCGACATCCTCTTTCTCTTGCCCCTCGACGATTTCCGCCGGGCCTTCCTGCGTCGTGCGCTTCCCGCGCAGCATGTCCATCGCCACCAACCAGAGGATGAGCCCACCGGCGATGCGAAAGGCGGGGAGGGTGATGCCGAACATCTGAAAGATGAGCCGGCCGGCGAGCGCGAATACGGAGAGAAGCAGGGCCGCCGCGACCGACGCGCGGATTGCGGTGCGCGCGCGTTGCTCGGGCGTCTCCGACTGGGTGATCACCAAATAGGTCGGAATCACGGCGATCGGATCCACGATGAACAGGACCGACGTGAACGTGATGAAGGCGAACTGCGCGAAATCGTTCACGCGCCGCTGCGCTCTCGCCTGTCGCCGTCGTTCGCGCGACGATTGCCCGCGCCATCGCGCCGCTCGAGTCCCTGCCCACGCAGCGAGTCGAGCTCCGTCCGATAGTAGCCGCGCAGGGTGTAGCCCACGGCGTCATCGATCAACAGGTCGAGGCGACGCATGGCGTTCTCGGCTTCAGCTTGCACGACACCATTGCGGCGAAGCACGGTCCAGCATGCGCGTTTGAGGAACGACCACTCCTCGGCCACCGCGGCGATCGGCATCTCGTCAGTGCGGCGCGCCGCACCATGGTCATCAGCGATGCGGAGCCGCAACTCCTCATCGACGAACGTGGCGCCGACGTTGGCGAGGCGGATGAGCCGCGGGAGAATCTCCGGCATCGCGTCGATGAGCCGCGACGGCGGGAGGAGCGCCCACGGCTGAGGCGCCATCAGGGCTCGCCACTCGGCAATCACACCATCGATTTCGCCAAGGAGCAGCTCGAACGGCGAGTGCCGACCGTCGGTGGAAGTCGGCACCGGAGGCGTCACAGTCGGTGGCGTCGGCGTGTTCGGCGTCACATACGTCTCGCGCGAAAAAAGGGGGCGATGTTGCCAGGCGCGGTGCGACCGGAGGGCTAACGCCCGCCGATCCACCGCGATTTTCGCTCGCTACACGCTAAGCGTTTCGCCGCGGCCGCGCTACCGTTTCACGGGTGGAACGCGCAAGCCCTCTATGAGAATGTGTCCATCAAGCGGCTCGGTGGGCAGCGTGCCAGTGACGTAGGCGAGCGTCGGAGCCATGTCGACAACGCGAGAAAACGCGGCGTAGCGGCCGGGCTTGAATGGCGCGCCGTAGAAAATGATCGGCACGTGCGCGTCGGAGTCCCACGGCGATCCGTGCTCGGCGACGGTCTCGGCCGGCCCGCTCCACACGTTGTGCGGTTCGAGCGTGACCACCGCCTGCACCGGAGAATCGTCCGGCACGGAGTGGTACCAGCGCCGCGCGATGGTGGTCGATGTGTCGCGCACGAGATCCTTCGCGAGATCGACGCGCATCACGCCGGGCGTCGCACGCGCCCCTTTGACGAAGACGTCGACGACGGAGTCGGCATTCAGCTTCGCGCGCTCGACCGCCCACCGATCGAGCATGAACATGCCATCGCTGAACTGGACGACGAAGCGGTCGAGGCCGCGCGCCACGAGCGCGGTGCGCATCGCGGTCATCACGGCCGATACGTTGACGCGAATCGCGGTCTTCCGCTCGCGTTGCGAGTAGACCTCGGGAAGCGACGTGATGCCGTGATCCGCCGTGAGCGCGACGACGACCTTTGTGCTGTCGCGCAGCTGGTAGAGCGTGTCGAGAAAAGCGCCAAGGGTGCGATCGAGGCGAAGAATCTGATCGTGAATCTCGCGCGAGTCCGGACCGAATCGATGGCCGACTGCATCGGTCGTCGAGAACGACACCGCGAGCACGTCGGTGGCGGGACCGGCGCCGAGCTTCTCCGCGCGCAGTCCGGCGAGGGCGACCTGGGCGGTCACTTCATCCATGAATGGATATGCAGCCAGGATTTTCGCGGCGGTCGCGGCGTCCGGCGGGCCGGGATGCGGAAAGACGAAGTCGCGTCCGCCGCTCTCGAATGGAACGCTGTCGGGCTCGCTGTACGCGGACGCGGGCAGCAGGAGATCCCAACTCTTGCCGGCATAGCTCTGCGGAATGTGACGCGCGTTGTACTGCTGCACCCATGACGGCAGCGTATCGCCGTAGTACGTGCTGGTCGTAAAGATGCCAGTATACGAGTAGAAGAGCGCGAGCTGATGCGCGCGGCCGAGCGGCAGGATCGCGCCGCGGTCCTTGCGAGAGACCGAGAGCGCGCGCGATCGCGGATCTTTGGTTCGGAGCCAGTCGATGAGCGTGCCACCCCGAAAGCGGAATGGCGATGCGCCCCAGTCCTTCTCGTAGAGCACCGGCGACTGGTCATCCTCGACGCCGGCGTCGTTGCGGATGATCCCCGTGTGGCGCGGGAATCGTCCCGACAACGTGCTCGCGTGTCCGGGCGCCGTCTCGGTGACACCGTGATCCTGGAACGCGTTCGTGAAGACGGCGCCCGCGCGCAGCAATCGCGCGAAGCCGCCGGTGAACTGCGCGCCGTAACGATCGAAGTAGTCCGGAGTCAGTTGGTCGACGGTGATGAAGACGACTAGTGTGGGGAGCTCACTATTGGCCGGGGGTAGTTGTTGGGAGGGCGCGGCTGTGGAGAGTGCGCAACTGACGAACGCTACGAGAGCAAAGCGCATAGTTGGCGACGTCAGATGTGAGATGTCAGATGCTGCGCGGCGGTGGCACGTCACCGATCCCCATTCCATCGGCGACCACAATATAGTCCCGCGCTGCCGGCTCACCGGAGTGACACGGCGTAGTCCACGAGCGGGGACAAGAACACACGACGGCAGTTTGGAGTTCACAGGCATCTCTCCCCGTGCCAATGACTTCCGTTCTTGAGTCATCTCGGCCTTCGGCGTGCGAGGGACTCGAGCAACCATTACCCATCGCTTCACAAGGGAGCCATCATGTTACGCCTTCACCCCTCGGTCTTTGCCAGTGCGATTCTCGCGCTCGCGCCGGTCGCTCTCCACGCGCAGTCTGCGCCCAACAATGTCCTGTCGATCAATCCCCTGTCGTCGATCCTCGGCTTCTACTCTGGCGAGTTCGAGCATGCTCTCTCGCCGTCGACCAGCATCGGGATCGGCGGAAGCTACTGGAGCGATGACGCCGACAATTTCGGAAATGGCTATCGCCTCCGGTACTACTCGACCGAAGCGAAGCTGCGCTACTACCCATCCGCTCGCGGACTCGCCGGGTTCAACCTCGGACTCACCGGCGGCATTACGCGCGTGTCGGAGCATCACACGACGGCCGGATCGATCGACGACGGCGCGACCGCCGGCAGCTTCGGATTCGAGTTCGCCTACAACTGGCTGCTCGGTGCGGACAGGCGGCTCCTGATCAGCGCCGGCGGCGGCGCGAAGCGCCTCATCCTCACGAGCGACAACGTCGACCACACCACGCTCGCCTATCCGACGATCCGCTTTTCTGTCGGCTTCGCGTTCTGAACAGGAGGGTGTGTGTCGTGTGGGGTGTGGTTAGCACGAACTTTCCACCGACCGCACCCTACTCGCCTCGCCACACCCGACACCCACCGCTGTCCTCCCGCTGTGACGCTACATGTCGCGCACTGAGGGCGACGACAGCTGGGGGATCACCGCGCCGTCGGACGTAAGTGCGCGCGCCGCAATGTGGTCGGCGCCCCGTGTGGCATGGTCTCGCTCGTGCCAATGCAGAGCAGCACGCGAGGCACTCTCAAACTCGATCGGAGCTCGTGATGCGACGAATTCTTCCACTGTGCGCGCTCGCGCTCGCCGCTCCCGTAGCGGCAAAGGCGCAGCGCTTTGAGCCGAATCCGGACTTCGTGCGCAGCCGATGGTACCTCGGCGCCACGGGCGCGTACGCCGTGCCGCAGGGCGAGTTCGCGCAGTTCGTCACCCGGGCCTATGGCATCAACGGCCACGCCATCTATGCGCTCGACCGCGAAGGCGTGCTCTCGCTCCGCGCCGACGTCGGCTATCTGAACTATGGCAACGAGCACAAGCGCGTGCCGCTCAGCCCGACTCTTGGCGGCCGGCTCCTGGTCGATCTCAACACGACAAACAACATCGTCATGGCGGGGATCGGTCCGCAGCTGATGGTACCAAACGGCACGCTGCGTCCATACGTCGCCGGCGCCGTCGGCTTCTCGTATTTCTACACGCAGTCCGAGGTCGCCGGCACCGACGGCGGCACCTTCGCGAGCAGCACGAACTTCGATGATGGCTCGCTCGCCTGGTCAGCCGCCGCTGGCATCTACGTCCCGCTGCATCACGGCCACCACCCGGTCTCGCTCGATGTCGGCATGCGTTACCACTGGAACGGCACCATGACCTACCTCAAGCGCGGCGGCATCACCGACGGAGCAAACAACACGATTTTCGTGGATCCGATCCGCAGCCGCGCGGATTTCTTGGTGTGGCACGTGGGGGCGTCCTTTGGAGTCTGAGCACTGACAACTGCGGGTTGGGGGCTGGGGGATGCGAGGGGGAGTAAAGAAAAGCGGCGCTCAACAGAGC
>JALZAE010000654.1 GCA_030948535.1 Gemmatimonadota bacterium
CCTGTGCGCCCATCCCGGGCATCTGCCCGTGGAGCGAAGTGGCCACGCCGGCCACGATCGCCACCACGGCGGCGCTGAGCGAGTATCGATAGTGCATACGAGTCCCTGACCTTTGGTTGCATTGTTCAGAATGAGCGACGAGAGATAGATATCTCCACGCCCCAGCCCACGCCGCGACAAAAGTCACGGTCCACCACATCTCGGAGTAGTCGTGATTCCGGTCGAGCGGCTCACTCCACTGTCCGTGTTCGACGGTGTCGCCCCCAGGGTGGTCGCGGCGCTCGCGGTGCGCGGACGCGAGATGCGCTTCGCACCCGACGAAGTGATCTTCCGCGCCGGGAGTGAGCCGCGCGGCTGGTACATCGTCATCGAGGGACGCGTGCGTGTGGTCCGGGGATCCGGCGCTCGCCAGCACGTCGTGCACTCCGAGGGCGCGGGTGGAACGCTGGGCGAGGTGCCGCTCTTTGGCGGTGGTGGTCACCCCGCCACGGGCATCGCCGCTGAGCCAACCGTGTGCGCCGTCTTCAGTCACGGCGGCATCGAAGCGGCGATGGCCGAGTGCCCGGGGGTGAGCCTTCTCCTGCTCAAGCGTCTCGCGCTTCGCGTGTCGTCTCTCGTGCAACGGCTCGACGATCGCTCCACGCGAAGCGTCCAAGCGCGCCTGGCGGAGTTCCTGCTCACGCGACCGGCATCGCCGCGATCGAAGGCGATCTCGATTGGCATGACGCAGCCCGCGCTCGCCGAAGAGCTGGGTACCGTACGGGAAGTCGTCTCGCGCGAGCTGCGCGGGATGGTGAAGCTCGGTGCGATCCGCCCGCTGGGCGGCGGCCGCTACGAGCGGTTGGACGTGGACGCCCTGCGCCGCATGACCGACTGAGCGACGGGCCGAGGCCGCGCTCTCACAACGTCGCCTTGATCGGCCCAGTACCGACGCGATACGGTCCCATGATCTTGAGCTCCGGTCCGCCCTCGGCGAGCGTCCACGCTTTGTAGAGCCCATACAAGAGCGCCAGCATTCCGATGCCCGCGCCGTACATGCTGTACGAGAAGATGGCAATCGTGGCCATCACCGGCAGCGTAATCAAAAAGACGAAAAAGAAGAGCAAGATCACGCCGATGCCGGGCGGCTTCACCTTGGGCGGCTTCACGAGCAGCGCGCCAAGCGCATTCGAGTCGACGATGACGGTGCTGTCGCCGCCCGCGGAATCGTGCGTGGCGATCGCGACCACCTTGCCGAAGTTGTCGTAGGTCGTGTCGTTCCCGGCCAGCCGATTGGTGAGCACGTCTCGAAGCTCGTCTCGCTCCTTGCCGGCGTGTTTCGCCTTCGCCGCGACGACGTGCGTGCCCACCACCGTCGCCTCGAGCGCGCCACTCATGGTGCCGCTCGCCCGCAGTCCGGCGATGGCCGAAGGCATATAGGCGAGGCCGATGGCCAGCCACGTCAGCGCGACGGCGAGAAACTGATACCGCTTCCCGCCGAAGTCGCCGTTGCCCTTCCCGACCGCCGTGCCGATGCCCCAGCCGATCGCGGCGAAGCACAACACACGCACGTAGCCGAACACGATGAAGATCAGCGCGCACGCGATCGCGCCGATGAGTCCGGCGCCCGCCCCGTACTTCAGCGATCGCCCGAATGCCGCTGGTCCCGTCCCATATGCGATCTTGTCACGATACGGCGCCGTGCATTTCGAGCACACCGGGCGCTCGTTCATCGCCCAGTATTGCGTGTACATCACCTGCCGGCAGTCGGAGCACCAGATGCCCGGACGAGTCTCCTCGCCGTCGAGTGGCGAGTCGCCGTCGGGTTCTTTCCGCGCAACCGGAATCCCTCGCCCGCCACTGACGGGCTCGCCGCCGCGAGCGCGCGGTGGCGCGGGGACAACCGGCGCTTTGCCGGTTTGCGCCGCGCCCGACGCCGGCGTGCGCGCAAAGGAATCGTAGAACGGTTGGCCTGTACCGAACTCGATCTTGGGGTCGTTCGTTTTCTGATCGTCGGACGCCACGGGGAGCTCCGCGGGAGTGCGAGGGAGCGGCGAGCGAGGAGGGAGGTCTATGATAGCGGGCGGCGCACCGCGCCACCACAGAATTTCTCGATACTAGCCCGGGAGGCGCACTCGCACCGTCTGTGGCGTCATCGCCGGCGGTGGCGCGTGAAGCGGGCCGTCGCGCCGATCTCCGACATGACCACCGAATTGCGTCGCCAGCTCGCCGCCCTGCCTAACGAGTCCGACGATCCAGTCGAAGAAGCCGGCGGGATCATTCATCACGTGCGCCGCGATCGCCGCGCCCTGCTTCGCCGCACCGAGCCCGCGCTCGCCGAGATGCTTGGGACCCTTGAGCGCGGTCCACGCCACCTGCAAACCGAGCGAGTACACCGCTTGGTCCAGCGTACGCCCGACGACCTTGAGCGTCAGCGCATCACGCGCCGGCGCGAGGCCGGCGAGAATCCCGCCCGTGATCTCGGCGTATTCCCGATCGATTTTCGCCCGCGCTGAAATCACTTTCAGCGCCTCGAGCCACACGCCATTGAGATGCCGGTTGCGAATGAATTGCACGATCAGCCCGGCGAGCGCCATGTCGTACCGCAGCTCGCGCTCGGCGCGATCCGCGTACGCACTCAGCCGCTGCTCGGAGAAGTCGTCCTCCGCCAGACAGTCGAGTGCGCACTCGGCCGCCCACCGGCCGCTGATGAGCGCATACTGAATTCCCTCACCGTTCAACGGATTGATGAAGCCCGCCGCATCGCCGACGAGCATCACGCGGTCGCCGACGATCGGCAGCTTGGCGTTATAGGTGGTGAGCGGCCAGCCGACGACTTTGCCAATGATGCTCCCGCGCTCGAGCCGGGCGTGCAGCGCCGAGTCGCTCTCGACCAGACCGAGCAACAGCTCGCGCAGGTGATCGCTCGTCGGCGGGAGTGTCTCGAGTACCATGCCGACGCCGACGTTCGCGCGGCCGGCGCCGGTCGGAAAGAGCCAGTAGTAGCCCGGGAACGATTCGGCGGCGAAGTAGAGATCGGCTTGATCCTCGGGGCCGCTGTCGCCCTCGTAGTACGCGCGCACGGCGATGATGCGATCGTCGTCCGGCGGCGCGGCGCCGCGCAGCTCGCGTGAAACGGTCGAGCTCGAGCCGTCCGCACCGATGAGCAGACGCGCGCGAATCGTTCGCGGCTCCTTCCCCTGCTCGGCGTGGACAGTGATGCCGTCGCCGTTCACATCGAAGCCGGTGACGCGAGCCCCCTCGACGACGGTCGCGCCGGCGCGTCGAGCCGCGTCGAGGCACCACGCGTCGAGCGTCAAGCGCGGAATGCAGCGGCCATAGGGCGGCAGTCCGTCGATGTCGGGGATCGGCCGGCGGATGAGCTCCTCGCCATCGAGATGGACCGCCGCCTGTCTGATGATGTTGCTCTCGACGTAGCCCTCTCGCGTAGTGACGCCGAGTGCCTCGAGCTCGATCAGCGCCGCCGGTCCGACGAAGTCGCCGCAGACCTTGTCGCGCGGAAAGCGCTGGCGGTCGAGCAGCATGACGCGCACTCCGGCGGACGCCAGACGCGCGGCCGCGGATGCGCCAGCGGGTCCGCCGCCGGCGATCACCACATCACAGTCGTAGCTCGGAACGACACGGAGCCGGATCATGGCCTACAGGTCCCGCTCGACCATGTAGAGCACGATCTCCTCGATGAACTGCTTTTCGCGCGAGTCGATGGCGTCCCCATAGGCGACGGTGAACTCCTCGAGCGCGGCGAGCGCCAGGTCGTGCGCGCTTCGCTTGGCGTACTCGATGCTGCCGTACTTGTCCATCAGCCCGTGCACCCACGCGACATCCGCCGGCAAGCGCTCGATCCGCGGTCGCGACAGGAACACGCGCAGCCGCTCGCGTTCGTGTGGGGCGGCGCTATTCAGCAGATGAATCAGCATCAGCGTGCGCTTCCCTTCCCAGATGTCGCCGTCGATCTCTTTGCCGTACTTCACCTCATCGGCGACGAGATTCAGAATGTCATCTTGGATCTGAAAGGCGGCGCCCATGAAATACCCGAATCGATTGAAGCGATCGAGATCGATCGCGCCGCGGCTCGCGATGAGCGCGCCGATGCGGCAGGGATGGATACAGGTG
>JALZAE010000678.1 GCA_030948535.1 Gemmatimonadota bacterium
TCCTGGGGAAACCTTGAGAGCACTAAAGGGCCGGGGAAGACCACCCCGTCGATAGGCCGCCCGTGGACATGGAGCAATCCATTCCGAGCGCAGCGGTCCTAATCGCCCGTGCGGCTTGACTACTTCCTTATTCAAGACGCAAGCAGAGCTACACGCATGACACCGCACTCTGTGCGGTGATGCCAATCTCATTCTACTCAGTCCAGCACTTCGTCTCCTCGCCGATCGGCCGCATCTGTCCGATGCGAACGACGACGATGGGACACGCGGTCGCAGAACCGGCATCGGCCTCCGCCGACCACCGATACCCTGCATGTGATAATCGCTGGCGACTAGAGCGTAGGGGCCACACTCGTTCCCATCCCGAACACGATCGTTAAGCCCTACAGCGCCGATGGTACTCCGCCCGAGAGGGCGCGGGAGAGTAGGCCGTCGCCGGCACCCCTTCCAGAACCCCGGGTTCGCTTCGCGAGTCCGGGGTTCTGCACTACAGCGCTACGCGACCCACACTTCTTGACCCGCCGGTGCCCATGAAACGAAGCACCCCCATCGCGCTCGCGATCGGCACCACCGCTACCGCCGCCGCCGTCTACTGGCGTCTGCGGGGCGAACGCCTGCGCCTCGAGCGGCTCGCCGCGGCGGGACTTGAAGCGCTGCTCAACGCCATTGATGCCAACGATGCCGACACGGGCGCCCATGTGCGACGCGTCGCCTCCTACGCGCTCGTGCTCGCCCGCGCCGCGGATCTGAACGAACATCAGTGCCGGAGTGTCGAGCGCGTCGCGCTCTTTCACGACATTGGAAAAATTCACGCGGCCCTCTTCGACATTGTGCGTGACCATGACAAGCTCTCGCCGGACGAGCGGCGGCTCATTGCCACGCATACCGCGCGGGGCGCGGAGGTACTCACGCCCTTCGCGATGTTCTATCCAGATCTCGGCGCAGGCGTGTTGTCGCATCACGAGCGCTGGGATGGCACCGGCTATCCACGCGGCTTGGCCGGCGAAGACATTCCTCTCCCCGCGCGCATCGTCGCCATCGCCGATTCCTTCGATGCCATGACCCACCGGCGCCGCTACCGGCGCGAGAAAAGTCTGCCCGATGCTCTCAGCGCCATCGCGGAGGGACGCGAGACGCAGTTCGATCCCGACCTCGTCGATTGCTTCCTCTCACCCCCCATCATCGGCGAAACCCGGGTAGCGATGCGCCACCATTACGGTCCGAAACGCGCGCGCGGAAACCGACGCTCGGCTTCGGTGGAGCGGAAGGAGGTGCCCGACGTCACTTTCCGGTGGCGCCGCGGGTCTGCCGTGAAGCGCACTCGTTCCTTGATGAAGTGACCGCATCAGCGCTACGGAGAACATCGTGAGCGATCGCCGCGTCCGAGCGATTCGGGGCGCCATCACGGTCGACCGCGACGTGCCGGCAGACATTCTAGCTGCGACACGAGAGCTGCTCACCGCGATCGCGGCAAAGAACGACATCGGCCCATCCGACATCATCAGCGCGATCTTCACCGTCACCGACGATTTGCGCAGCGAGTTTCCCGCTCGCGCCGCGCGCGATCTCGGATGGGTAGACGTTCCGCTACTGTGTACGGTCGAGATTCCCGTGCCCGGCGCGCTCGGGCACTGCATCCGCGCGTTGATCCACGTCGAGTCCGACCGCGCCCGTGACGGCATTGTGCACGTCTACCTGCGCGGCGCTCGCTCGCTTCGTCCCGACCTACTCGGCCGTTAAGGCTTCCGCTTGTGCTTATCGCGCTCGCGACGCGCATCGCGCACGGCCGCTGTGTGCGCCTGAAACGTCTCCCGAAACTCGTGGTGCCCGTCGGCGTTGGCGACGAAATATTTGTATGGGACGTTCGCCGGAAATAGCGCTGCCTCGAGACTCGCTCGCCCGGGGGACGCGATCGGTCCGGGCGGAAGTCCCGGATGCCGATACGTGTTGTACGGGGAGCTCACTTCGAGATCCTTGTACAGCAGCCGGTCGTGATGCTCCCCCAACGCGTATTGGACGGTGGGATCCGCTTGCAGCGGCATCTGGGCGCGCAAGCGGTTGTGGTACACCGCCGATATCACCGGACGCTCTTCCGCCAGCCTCGCCTCTTTCTCGATGATCGACGCCAGCGTGACGATGTCGTGACGGCTCATGCCGAGCTGCCGGACTCGGTCGTCCCACTCTGGTTTCCACATGGTCTCGAACCGTTTGACCATCTCAGCGACGACTCCGTGAGCGCTGGTGCCGACGGCGAACTGATAGGTGTCGGGGAAGAGATAGCCCTCAAGCGATCCGCTCGGGATATCGAGACGGTGCAGGAGCGCCGTGTCGTGCACCGCCTCCTTGATCGAGTCGGCGGACACGCCCACCGCGCGCTCGAGCATCGGTGTGATGTCGCTGAGGGCGAAACCTTCCGGGATCGTCACTGGGTGGTCCGCCCCCTCGCCGCGCTCGAGCGCGCTGAGCAACTCGCCCCAGTGAAGGTCGCGGTGCAGGGAATAGCTGCCCGCGCGAATCCCGCGGTCGCGGCCACGGATCTTCGCGTACAATCGAAAGAGGCGCGGCCACGTCACGATCCCGGCATGCGCAAGCGAATCGGTGGCGGCGCGAAAGCCCGCGCCGCTCGGAATCGTCACGCGCGCGTATGGACCGCCCCGCGCCGCGTTCGATCCACCGCACGCCGAGAAGGCGCAGCACGCGACGACGAGGAGGACTCGTACCAACCGATGTCGTGCGTCAGCTGCCAAGGCGGAGCGCATGTTGTAATAGTATCGTCGCCGCGATCGCATCCACATCGCCCTTTCGGCCGCGGGTCGACTCACCCATCTCGCGAACCGCGCGGAGGGCCGCCGCGGTCGTGTAGCGCTCGTCGACGAATTGCACCGGAAGCCCCGTCCGCACCTCGAGCTCGCCGCCGATGCGGCGCACTTCCACGGACCGCAGTGTTTCTTCGCCTTGGTCGTCCAGCGGAAGCCCGAGCACGAAGGCAGTCACCTCGGCGCTCTGCGCGCGGCGCAGCATCTCGGCGATCGGCGCGCGCTTGCCGCGTCGGCGGAGAATGAATCCCGCCGGCGATGCGATCGTACGCGTCGGATCGCTCAGCGCCAGGCCGATGCGACGCTCGCCATAGTCGATCGCCATCACACGTCCAGCGACCACCCGCCTACCCCTGCGCCATCGTCGCGAAGAATTCGCGGTTGTTCTTCGTACGACCCATGCGGAGCAGCAGGAATTCCATCGCTTCCGTCGGGGGCATGTCTGCCAGGAAGTTGCGCAGCAGGTACACGCGATTGAGCTCCGCCTGGTCGAGCAGCAGCTCTTCCTTGCGCGTGCCCGATCGGTTGATGTCGATCGCCGGGAAAATTCTGCGGTCGGCGATCTTTCGGTCGAGCACGAGCTCCATGTTGCCGGTGCCCTTGAACTCCTCGAAGATCACCTCGTCCATCCGCGAGCCCGTCTCGACGAGGGCCGTGGCGACGATCGTGAGCGAGCCGCCCTCATCGATGTTGCGCGCCGCGCCGAAGAAGCGCTTGGGCTTGTGCAGGGCGTTCGCGTCGACGCCGCCGGACAGAATCTTTCCGGAGTGTGGAATCACGGTGTTGTGCGCGCGTGCCAGGCGAGTGATCGAGTCGAGCAGGATCACGACGTCCTTGCCGCATTCGACGAGTCGCTTGGCCTTCTCGATCACCATGTCGGCGACCTGCACGTGCCGGTCCGCGGGCTCGTCGAAAGTCGAGCTGATCACTTCGGCGCGCTCGCCGACGTTTTGCTGCATGTCGGTCACTTCTTCGGGGCGCTCGTCGATCAGCAGGATGATGAGCGAGACCTCGGGATGATTCTCGAGAATGGCGTTCGCCATCTTCTGCATCAGAATCGTCTTGCCCGCGCGCGGCGGCGCCACGATCAATCCTCGTTGTCCCTTTCCAATCGGCGCGATCAGATCGACGATGCGCATGCTGACATCGCCGTTCTTCATCTCCAGTCGGAGCCGTCCGTCGGGATACCGGGGCCGCAGATTGTCGAACCCGATGCGGAGCTTCGCGGTGTCCGGATCCGCGCCGTTGATCGACTCCACCTTGAGGAGCGCGAGATACCGCTCGCCCTCTTTCGGCGGCCGCACCTGCCCGAGGACGGTATCGCCGGTGCGCAGATCGAAGCGCTTGATCTGCGACGGCGACACGTAGATGTCGTCGGGACCATACAGGTAGTTCCAGTCCTGGCTGCGCAAGAAGCCGTAGCCCTCGGGCAAGATCTCGAGCACGCCTTCACCGCGCAGCACGGTGTCGGCGTCGAGCAGGTTTTGCTCGATGCGGAAAATCAGATCTTGCTTACGCAGGCCCGAGTAGTTGGAGATATTCAACTGCTCGGCGAGCGTGTGAAGCTCGGCGACCGACTTCTGTTTCAGCTCGGTGATGTCCAAGGACTCAAGCTCCGGGAGCGTCGAGCGCTCGCGCCGTGCGCGCCGCCATTCGTGAACGAGTCGACCCGCGGGCGTCGCCTGTCGGCGGACGCGCGGATGGAGTCGACCTCGGTGGTGCTGTGATGGACGTGACGGGAGGGGGCGCGACGGGATGGGTCTTCGAAGCGGCAAGCTAACGTGAGCGAGAATGGTGGTCAAGAGTGAGCGAGCTTGTTGTTGCGCAATACTTTGCGCGGTGGCGAAGCATCACTCTTTCGGACCGTTTCATCGTCGAAGGAATCCTGCTCGACGAGCATCGCGGACCGTCGCCGGCACTCGCCGACGCGCTCGCGAGCCGCGGCGAACGCCACTATTTCGATAACTCACCCGACGGGCCGTCGCTCGTGCTAGTGCACGAGCTCGCGCCGCCGAAGCAGCGCTGGTGGTTGCACGTCCTGCTTCTCGCGGTCACGCTCGTCACGACCACAGCGGCGGGCGCGATGCTCGCCGGTGTGACACCGCACCTCACCTCGTCCCGCACGCTCCTCAATGGCCTCGCGTTCTCGGTGCCGCTCGTTGCGATCCTGCTGTCGCATGAGGCAGGTCACTTCCTCGCAGCCCGATGGTACCGCGTCGACGCGAGCCCGCCGTACTTCATTCCCTTTCTGGCACAGTACAGCGTGCTCGGCACGCTCGGCGCCTTCATACGGCTGCGCTCGCCCTTCTTCGACCGGCGCTCGCTCTTCGATGTCGGCGTAGCGGGACCTCTGGCCGGACTCGCCGTGGCGATTCCGACGCTTGCGGTCGGACTCGCGCTGAGCCGTGTCGTTCCGAACGCCCCGAGTTTCGCGCTCGCGCACCAGTACGTTCGGCTCGAGGACGGCGCCCTCTTTCTCGGCGACTCGCTTCTCCTCGGAGCGCTACGCTGGCTGATCGCTCCACATGGCGTGCTCGAGCTGCACGCGGTTGCCGTCGCCGGTTGGGCGGGAATTCTCGTGACGATGCTCAACATGATGCCGCTGACGCAGCTCGACGGCGGCCACATCTCTTTCGCGATGTTCGGCCGGACGCATGGCAAGATCGCCATCGCGTTCTGGCTCGTGCTCGTCGCGATGGGGGCGTTCGTCGCGCGCACGTGGTGGATCTGGGCCGTGTTGGCGCTGGTGATCGGACGCGGATCCCTGGCTCATCCGCCGCTGATCGCGCCGGAGCGTCGCCTGGACGCACGCCGTCGGGCCGTCGGCTATCTCGCGCTCGTACTCGGCGCGCTGTGCTTCATGCCAGTACCAATTCCTTGACGCGGGCGACGCGTTAGAAAATGATGTAGCGTCCCGGATGCTTCTTGAAGTCCGCGATGACGTCGCCGAGCAGTTTCTGCGTGCGCGAGAGCTCGTCGAAGATCACCTTGTCGTTGAGCACCCGCCCCGCCGTTCCGCGAGGCTCGGCGAGTCTGGCGCGCACGATCGAGATCTCATCGCGCGTATCGGCCAATGCGCGCGCGAGACCGCTGTCTGACCGGGCGCGCATCGCGAGCGAGCCCGGCGCATTGACCGCGGCCACCAGGGAATCCGCACGCGCCATCGCGCGCTTGGCGCGGCCGATGAGCGTGTCATCGCGCAGGAGCAATGCGACCGTTCCGTTGCCGTGCACTCCATTATCGCCGAGCCGCGCCGCATTGGCGAGGATCGGAACAAAGCGCGCGCGGCCGTCGTTCAGCTCGCCCACCCGCTTCACGACATCGGTGGCGTTGCCCGCCATCGACTTGACGTTATCGATGATCGAAGGAATGTCTCGCGTCGCGATGGCGAATGCCGATGTGATCCCCTCGAGGTCGACTTGCCTGGCGCTCAACGGCACGATGTCGCCGTCCTTGAGAGTCGGGGAGTTCGGCGTTCCGGTGCTGATGTAGACCACCGGCGCGCCGATGAGACTGCCCCCGCTCCGAATCTGCACACGTGAATCGTGGCGGATGAACGACTGGTATTGCGTCAGTACCTTGATCGGGATTCGCAGCCGCGTAAGCGTGTCCGTCGTCGGCGGGCGAAATTGAAGCTCCTCCACCACACCGACTTTCTGCCCCTCGAGCCACACGTCGGATCCCTTGAGCACGCCGCGCGCCTCATCGGATAGAACGATGAGCTCATATGTGTCGCCGTGAAGCTGGCCGATCTGCGCGAAGAGCAGCACCGAGGCCGCCCCACCCACGACGGCGACGATGCTCAGGAGACCGGGAAGCAATCGGCGCCATGAGTGGCGCGGTTGTGATGACACAGTCGGTTACTTGAGGTGTGAAGGGCGTGGGCGTGCGGTGCAACCGATCCTGAAAGGAATGTTGCAAGCGACGAGCCGAATGTCACGCGATCAACGCGCGAACGCCCCGTCGCGCCGAAGCGGACAGGGCGTCGCGTTGGACATGCCGCATGCGCGAGGCGGGATTCGAACCCACGACCTTCGGCTCCGGAGGCCGACGCTCTATCCAGCTGAGCTACTCGCGCAAACCGCAAGGGGAGCCCATCTCGAGCTCCCCTTCACATTCGAGAGATGGTCGGGGCGAGTGGATTTGAACCACCGACCTCCTGGTCCCGAACCAGGCGCGCTAACCGGACTGCGCCACGCCCCGCCGACGGAGTCGATGCCGAAGCATCGGTGCATCATGGTGCGCCCGGAGAGACTCGAACTCCCAACCTTCTGATCCGTAGTCAGATGCTCTATCCAATTGAGCTACGGGCGCCCGTCAATTTTTCAGTGCGACCTTACGTGCGATCAGGGGGAACTAGTGCGACAACGGTCCTTCGAAGCGAGCGGCGGACCAGTCCGTGGTGCGGGGACTCGTCCGCCGTCAGAAACCAATCCTAGCCGGTGCCCGAGAGTGCGTCAAGCCGCGCCCCGCACGCGCCGATGCGGCTCCCCGAATGAAAATGCCCCACCGTTATCGGGGGGCGATGGGCGGTACAAGACTCGAACTTGTGACCTCCACGATGTCAACGTGGCGCTCTAACCAACTGAGCTAACCGCCCGACTAATGCTGCATACGACACTGCCGCTAAGCGGGAAACGGGACTCGAACCCGCGACCCCAACCTTGGCAAGGTTGTGCTCTACCAACTGAGCTATTCCCGCACGGTTTCGGACTCGACGACGATGCGTTGTCGGCGGCCCAGGTGGAGGCGAGGGGAATCGAACCCCTGACCTCTTGAATGCCATTCAAGCGCTCTCCCAACTGAGCTACGCCCCCGGGACTTTCCCCGCGCTCATCACACGCGCAAATCACGCTCGCGTCACGTATCGCCAGGAACCTCCAAGGATAGTTGGACGTATAGGTGAAGTCAACGAAACAACACTGGCGCAATTCGGGTCGCACGGTATTTTGCAGCGCTTCGACCGACAGAATTTTTCGCGCGCAGCGCATCGATGCGCGAGGGCCGCTCGATGCCGAATCGCCGCGCGAGTTCGGATACCGTCAACGGATCGCGACCGCCGCACAAGCGTCTCGGATCGCTCCATCATGCTCCACGTGCACGTTCTCTCTCGAGGCAATGCAACCATGGCTGACGCCAAGCGGCGTCGTCGCGCCGCTCCCGCCGGCATCGCGTCCAGCGAGCCTGAGCGCGACATCCTCGATCAGTACCTGTACGAAGTCAGCACCTATCCGCTGCTGAAAGGCACGCAGGAGATCGAGGTCGCGCGCAAGATTCGCGCGGGTGATCAGGACGCATTGCAGGAGCTGGTCAATCGCAATCTGCGCTTCGTCGTTTCCGTCGCCAAGAAATATCAGAACCGTGGCATGCCCCTCATCGACTTGATCGGCGAGGGCAACGTCGGATTGTTGACGGCCGCGCGTAAGTTCGATCCCGACCAGGGCGTCAAGTTCATCTCGTACGCTGTGTGGTGGATTCGCCAAGCGATTCTTTCCGCGTTGGCGCGACAGGGCCGCACCGTTCGCGTGCCGCTCAACCGCACCGCAGATCTGTCGCGCATCATCAAGACGTCCGAGCTGCTGCGCCAGAAGCTTCGCCGCGAGCCGTTCCCCGAAGAGCTCGCGCAGCTCACCGGCCTGTCGGTCGATGTGGTGCAGTCGTTGTCCTCTCTGAATACGGGCGACGTCCGGCTCGATGCGCCGATGGATCCGGACGGCGACCGCTCACTCATCGAGCGCTTCGTCGCCGACGAGATGCCCGACCCGGAAGACGAGGCGATGAACCGCTTCCTCTCCGACGAGATCGATGCCGCGCTCAACACGCTCCCCGCGCGCGACGCCAAGGTGCTACGCCTCTACTTCGGCCTCGACGGTGGCCGCGAGCACACACTCGAGGAAATTGGCGCGATGCTCGGCGTGACACGCGAGCGCGTCCGCCAGCTGCGCGATCGCGCACTCAGGCGCCTGCGCGAAGGTGAAGTCGGACGAGCACTCGGCAGTTTTGCTGCCTGACTGAGAAACGAAGCTCTAAGTCTCCGCTATCGGCGGTCGGCGCTCGGGCCGGCAGCCGGCGCGACGCCGGCGCTGGACCGCTGACGGCTGACCTCCGACGACCCTAGGTTACGATGTGATCAAACTCGTCAACGTTCACAAAGCCTTCGGCGACAAGCGCGTGCTCACCGGCTTCTCTCTCGAGATCGGCGAGGGAGAGACGATGGTGATCATCGGCTATTCCGGTACCGGCAAATCGGTCGCCATCAAGCACATCGTCGGACTGCTCGATCCCGATCAGGGCGAAGTGTGGGTCGATGGAAAAGAGGTGCCGAAGCTGCCGCGCCGCGAGCTCTACGCGCTGCGCGGCAAGATCGGCTACGTGTTCCAGTTCGCCGCGCTATTCGACTCGCTCACCATCGGCGAGAATGTCGCCATGGGACTGCGCAAGCAGGGCGAGCTTAACGATCACGAGATCACGGAGCGCGTCAACGAGGCGCTGAATCTCGTCGACCTCCCGGACGTGCATCAGCGATTTCCGGCCGAGCTGTCGGGAGGGATGCGCAAGCGGGTTGGGATCGCGCGCTCGATCGCCTTGCGCCCGAAATACATCCTGTACGACGAGCCGACCACCGGTCTCGATCCCGTCACGAGCGCAGTCATCGACCAGCTCATGCTCCGCATGCGCGATCAGCTCGGCGTCACCGGCGTGGTCATCACGCACGACATGCGCAGCGCCTACACCGTCGGCACCAAGATCGCCATGCTGTACGAGGGACAAGTGCGGCAAGTTGGCACAGTCGAGGAGATCAAGCACTCGAGCGACCCGGTCGTGCGCCAGTTCATCGAGGGACGCGCTACGCTCGACGGTGCCGACGGAAAAGAAGCGCTCACGCAGCGCGGTGCCGTCGCGTGAAGCCGCGCGCCAAGGCAGAGCAGGAGACGTCGGCGGGAGGCGTCGTCTTTCGTGTCGAGGAAGGACGGCCGCTCTTCCTCCTCATCCGCGACAGCTATCGCAATTGGGGATTTCCCAAGGGGCACCTCGAGGACGGTGAGCCGGCGGAGACCGCCGCGATTCGAGAAGTGTCGGAAGAGACGGGACTGAACGCGTTGGCGTTGCGCGGCGAGATCGGCAGCATCGATTGGTATTTTCGCTTCCGCGGCCGGCTCATCCACAAGCTCTGTCACTTCTTCTTGATCGAATCGGCGGAACGCGAGACCGAGCCGCAGCGGGAGGAAGGCATCACCGCCTGCCGCTGGCTGCCGCTCGATGAGGCGGAGGAATTGATCTCGTACGCCAATGCTCGCGACGTGTTACGCCGGGCATCGCGGATGCTCGACGGAGCCGCGGCCCAGCCGTGAACGAATCCTGAGACGTGCCGGCCGCCACGCGTCGCACCTCGCCGGGCGACTCTCGGGACGCCGCGTCCGCGCCGGAGCTCGTACTCACCTTCGCGTCGCGTGATCGCGTGCGCGTCCTCGCCCGCGGCAGTGTACAGCGCCGGCACGGCCGCGTCGTGATGACCAAGAGCGTCGACGAATTTCGAGCCGCGTTCGCCGCTGAAATCGTCGATGCCGCGGTGGTGGATCTCGCCGCGCCGAGTGCGGCAGCGAGCGGAGCCGCGCTCCTGGCGCGCGAGTTTCCGAGTGTCGCGTTCATCGGCGTGCTTCCCTATCGCGTGGCGGACGCGCCGCGCCTCGCCGAATGTGCGGCGCTCGACTTCGCCGACATCATTGCGGACGGCATCGACGACGGCGCGCTCCGCCCGCTCGTCGCGGCGCACGGATTCAGCGTGCGCTTCGCGGACGCGCTTCGCGACCCGCCATCGTCGCTGGGACTGTCGTCGACGCTGCAGCTGGCCGCCTGGCGTTGCATCTGCGCGCATACCGGCCGCGCGCTCGGCACCGAGCGGCTCGCCACAACGCTCGGCGTCTCTCGCGAGCACCTGAGTCGCTCGTTCGCGGCGAGCGGGTCGAACCTCAAGCGCGTCGCGGATCTCGTGCGTGTGCTGGCCGCGGCGGAGCTGGCGAAGAATCCCGGCTACGATTCCGGCGACGTCGCGCGCGTGCTCGGCTTTGCCACACTCTCGCAGCTGACCCAACTCTTGACCCGCACGGCCGGGGTCACCGTAGCCTCGCTCAGCCGGCTCCGCGCGGTGGACCTGATTCAGCGATTCATGCGAAGCTCGCGCCGGTCCGGCGAGCGGAGCGGGAGCGACGGCGGCCAAAGACCATAAGAG
>JALZAE010000682.1 GCA_030948535.1 Gemmatimonadota bacterium
GGTCCAGGGTGCGAGGGAGTGATCTGGCCGCCGCGCGACGGAAAGGCGAGTCCGTATCCGGCATCGACGGCATCGCGTCCGGCGGCGCGGCCGTCGGCGCCACCGCCGCGCGACGATGCGCCTCCGCCGGGCGATCGGGATGCGCCGAGCTTCGACGACGATGACGATCTGCCCTTCTGAGCAATCGAGACTCGTGCGTCGCGATGGCGAGCCGATGGCGTCGACGCCCTAAGCGCTGACCGCAATGCGCTGCTCGACCATCGCCGGAATGCTTCGGATCTGCATCATCTTTTCTGCCGCTCCACGATCACCCGCCGCCGTCGAGTAGTCGCGGCGCGCGTCGGTATTGTCGTTTCTGGTCATACACACGCTCCGTCCATCGAGGAACGCGCGCTGCGCCCTCGGCTGAATGTCGCAGTTAGTATTGGACCGCCGATCCTTTCTCGTCTCCGCCGCCGCGCTTATCAGCGCTGGCCGATTCGCGTCGCCCGCGCGAAAGACGCCGGGCACGCGACTGGTCCTACTCGGCACCGGCGGCGGCCCACGCCCGCGACGCGCCCGGTCCGCATCCGCTCAAGTCATCATCGCCAATGATGTCGTCTATGTCGTCGACTGCGGCGACGGCGTCGCGCGGCAGCTCGTCCTCGCCGGCGTGTCGTTGGACAAGATCAGACACGTTTTGATCACCCACCACCACTCGGATCACAACGCCGACTACGGCAATCTGCTCTCGCTCGCCTGGACCGCCGGGCTCCGCACGCGAGTGCATACTTGGGGACCGCCCCCGCTCGCGCGCATGACGACGCTGTTCTTCGAGATGAACGCGTACGACATCAACACCCGCATCGCCGACGAAGGTCGCGTGCCGCTTGTGCCGCTCATCCACCCGCACGAGCTGCGAGCCGGCGGCACAGTGATGCAGGACGACAATCTCAAGATCTCGTCGGCGCTCGTCCATCATCCGCCCGTGATGCCGGCGTTCGCGTATCGTTTCGATGCCGCCGATCGATCCATCGTCATCTCAGGTGACACGACCCCGTCGGACAATCTCATCAAGCTGGCTGCCGACGCCGACGTCCTCGTGCACGAAGCGCTGTATCCACCCGGCATGGATCGTCTCGTCGCGAAGGTACCGAACGCGGCCGACCTGAAGCGCAGCATCCTGTCTCATCACACCACGGCCGAGGATGCGGGGAGGATCGCGCAGGAGGCGCGCGTAAAGACCCTGGTGCTGTCGCATCTGATTCCGCCCGACGACCCAGAGATCACCGACGAGATGTGGATCGATGCCGCTCGCCAGCACTTCGGCGGACGTATCATCGTGGGAAAAGATCTGCTGGAGGTTTGAGGGCGAACGCCCGGTCCTATCCAACCTTGGAAGTCTGCGTTTCCCCGAAGGGCCGCGGCCCAAAGCGGAGCATCAGGATTTCCTCCCGAGCGCAATCATTTTACGATTGAGCAACTGCTCGGCGCTGCGTTGAGAGACGCATTGCTCGGCCGAAGACCCCTCCATTGCCTCGCTTTCGGCAACTCCTCACCCTCGGACCACGACATGCGATCGATACCCCCGGCGTTCCTTACGACCGCCATCGCTGGAACCGCGATGATCCTTGGCTGTTCAGGCCGAGACGCCCCTCAATCGGCTGGCGCCGGCGGCTCCGCATCTGCCGCACTCGCCACCGCGCCGGCGGCGGCGACGACGCCCGATATCACTCCGGTTCGCGGCACGATCGCCAGCGTGGACGACAGCACACTCAACGTGACGACCGCAACCGGCGACGTCCGCGTGCGCGCTGAGAAGCCGTTGCACATCTACGCGCGCCAACCCAGCGACCTCGCGCATGTGACCGAGCACTCTTTCGTCGGCGTCACGTCCGACGCGCAGCCGGACGGCGGCCAGCGCGCAACGGAGATCCACATCTTTCCCGAGGCCGTGCGCGGCACGGGAGAGGGGAGCAACCTCATGGCGCAGGCAGCGGGCGATACGGGGCGCCGCACCATGACGAATGGTACGGTCGGCAGCGCGCCTCTCAAGTCATCCAGCGTGATACTCGCGGACGCGCGCTGAGAGCTGTATCGCTTCGTGGTGTTGGCGCGGCGAGCGCATCCCTGCTCCCGCGCGCATCAGCGTGCCTGCCGACTGGAGCCGCTCGTGATCGTCGCCACAATTGCCCTGCTCGTCGCCATGCATGCCGGCGGCTCACCAACGGTGGCGTGCGACCCGATCGAGTCTAGAACGCGTGGGTCTCAGAAGACGACGCACGTCTTCGCGTTCGACGATGACCGGTTCACCTTTCCCGGCACCGATCGCGACTACTCGTTCGGCCTGAGCTTCCGCTATGGCCGCAACGCCGACTCCCTGCCTCGCGCACACTGCTGGCGCCGCGTCTTGTGGGATGCGGGGATCGTGCTCAACGGCTTCACGAACGACAGCTTGCAGGCGGACTATGTGATCCGCGGCGAGCGCCCGTACGCATCGCTCGCGCTGTTGACCGGGCGCGTCGTGATACTCGACGCAAGTGGCGAACAGGCATGGGTGACGGAGCTTTCCGCCGGCATGCTCGGCGGTCCGATCGTCCCATGGGTGCACAGCCGCGCACACGATCTCTTTCGCGCTGCGACACCGTGGATCTGCGTGCAGGTCTGCGCCGATCCCGTCGGCTATCACCATCAGATCTCCCGCGATGGTGAGCCCACGGCGCTACTGCGCGTCGCGCTGCCGCGCCTGATCTACGAGCGCTGCCCCGGCGCTCCCTGCACGCAAGAGGCGCGCACTCCGCGCACGTTCCAGCTCGACATCTCACCGGAAGCGCGACTCGGCTTCTACACCGACGCGGCGATCGGCGCGTCGGCGCGATGGGGCCGATTTCAGTCGCGGTTCTGGGAGGGAGGCGCAGCGGAGATGCAGGGACCAGGCACGCCGAGCTCGGCGCGCGTGCCCGACGACGCACGGCAGGCGGCCGCGGGCACTGGGCATCTCCGAAACGACTACTACATCTTTGCGTCGGCGCGGCAACGCGTGGTCGGGTACAACGCACTGCTCCAGGGCGGCTTTCAGCCGAGCGAGTACGTGATCGCATCGGCTGATCTCATGCGCAGCGTGACGGAATATCAGATAGGCGCCACCATACTATGGCGATTCGGGTCGCACGACTTCGGAATCGCCTATGCGCCGATCACCGGCCGCACCAAAGAGTTCCGCGGTCGGTTCGAGCGCGCGCACAAGTGGGGCACGATTCAGTTTTCCTGGGAGTAGAGCGCCTCACTTACGGCCGATCGTAGTCCCGAGCCGACCATTCCGCGCCCAGATTGAGCCGCGCTGCCAGCTTGTCGGCGATGTCCCGCGCGCTGCGCTGCGATCCGATCGCGTCCAGCGCAGTCACTATCGCGGAGTCGCCGAGCGGGCGCCGCGTGGTGATCAGCAGGAGATGGATCTCCGGTTCGCGGCTGCCAAAATTCGTGAAGCCCGACACCGGCATCTCCGTCATTCCATCTCTACGGTCATAGTAGTCGAAGTACTCGCGATCGCTCGGATTGATACCGGGCGCCACGCCTGTCCGCGGCGGAACATTTCGCCTGAAGGCCAAACTCTGCCCATCAGGGTTCCGCGTAGCGTGCTCGCGAAAAGCGATGTCGTAAGTCCCACCGAGCATTGGCACGCTGTCGGTGCTCGCCGAGTTGAACAGTAGGGCCGGGCGGAAGCTCCAACCGCTCGCGCGCAGTCTGAGCACGACGAGGTATTCCGAATCGGACACAGTGACGCGGGCACCGAGAGGCGTCACGTTTTCTTTGTCGAGGGTCGCGGCCGGTACCGTCGCCGGGCCGAGCGACGCGACATGCCACCCTTCGCACGCCGCCAGCGAAGACGCGAGCAAGACAACCGCGACGATAGACGCGCGCGTTCTGTGATACGCACTACCCGAGACGCCGTTCATCTCACCCTCCACCCGTCCGGTCCGAGTGAAACGCGATGGCCGCATCGTGCCTCGCACCCATCACTTAACAGTACGCTAGGCCCCGCGCAACGTTGCATCGCCCGTACGGACGCCAAAAGTCTGTCCGCGTGCCGTACCGCACCTTAAGATCGTCCTCATTCGTGATGCCCGTCACTAAACACGGGCGCCCACCGCGGACCTCCCGACGTCAACTTCATGCCCCCACAGACCGATACAGAACATATGTCTGCGCCGGATCGAGATTCGCTGGCAATTGGAACCGATCTCGTGCGCGTCGCCGACGTGCGCGCCTCGATCGAGCGGTTCGGAACGCGCTATTTGACGCGCGTTTACACGGCGAACGAGGTCAGCGACTGCTCACCCGGCACTTCGCCCAGCGCACCCGCACGCCTCGCCGCGCGATTCGCGGCGAAAGAGGCGGTTCGGAAGGCGTTGCGTGTCGGCGATGCACCGATTGACCTGCGCACGATCGAGGTCCGCCGGCATCCGGAAGGATGGTGCGACATCATCCTCCATCGGGAGACCGCCGCGCTGGCCGCTCGCGCGGGAATCTCGGATTTGTCCTTGAGCATGAGTCACGAGGGCGCCTACGCATCGGCCTTCGTCGTCGCGCGCAAAGCTGCGCCAGCCGCGCATAATCATCATGGCTGAGACGGTGCCGCAGCGCGTCCGGTCGATCATCCGCGAGCACGGCCGGCTCGCGGTCGATGTCGGCACGCTCGCCGATGATGCCGATCTCTATCAGGCGGGCCTCTCGTCCCACGCGAGCGTGAATCTCATGCTCGGGCTCGAGGAAGCGTTCGACGTGGAGTTTCCCGACCGCATGCTGCGGCGAAAGGTGTTCGGCAGCGTGACGACGATCGCCAGCGCCGTCGAGGAGCTCGTCCGCGACCGCGGTCCCGCCGCAGGGCGCGCGTGAGCGCCCCCTTCGGTGACTCCCCGACCCTTGCCGAAGTTGAGTGAGACGAGCTGAAATGCATCAGACTACAGCGCGACGCCCCATTTTCGACACGGCTCACCGCATCGCCGCCGACGTCGCCGCTCCCGCCGCCGACGCCGTCGACCGCGATGCCCGCTTTCCAACCGAAGCGATCGACGCGCTTCGCGCCGAGGGATTGCTCGGCGCGCTCGTCCCCAGCGAATTGGGCGGCCCCGGCCACACCTTCGGCGACGTGGCCTCGGTCTGCACCGTGCTCGGACAGCACTGCGCCTCCGCGGCGATGGTGTACGCGATGCACCAGATCCAAGTCGCCACGCTGGTGCGCCATCGCTGTTCGTCAGAATTCTTTCGCGACTACCTGGCCGATCTGGCGACGCATCAACCGCTCATCGCATCGGTCACCTCCGAGATCGGCGTCGGCGGCGATCTGCGCAGCAGCGTCTGCGCGATCGAGCGCGACGACGCCGGCTTTCGCGTGACCAAGCGCGCGCCGGTCATCTCGTACGGCGACACCGCGGACGACTTTCTCGTCACGGCCCGCCGCGCCCCCGAAGCAGTGCCGAGCGATCAGGCGCTCGTCCTGGTTCGGCGCAGCGACGCCGTCCTCGAGCGCACGAGCGGCTGGGACGCGCTCGGCTTCCGCGGCACGTGCAGCAATGGCTTCACCTTTTCCGCGCAGGGGCACGCCGAGCAGATCCTTCCCGTGCCCTTCGCGGACATCGCGAGCCGCACGATGCTCCCGACGTCGCACATTCTCTGGAGCTCCCTCTGGCTCGGCATCGCGACGGCGGCCATGACGCGCGCCCGCGCGTTCGTGCGCGGCGAAGCACGAAAGAGCCCCGGCGCCGTGCCGCCCGCCGCCATCCGCGCGGCGGAGGCGGTCAACGCGCTTCAGTCCATGCGCGCCAACGTCGAGCGGGCGATCCAGGAGTACGAGCGCCGCATGGACGACCCCGACGCCCTGGGCGGGCTCGGCTTTGCCCTGCAGATGAACAATCTGAAGATCGCATCGTCTAACGCGGTAGTTCACATCGTTGGACAGGCTCTCCTCATCTGCGGCATGGCCGGCTACAAGGCCGACTCGCCGTATGCACTCGGCCGACATCTGCGAGACTCCTACGGTGCGATGC
>JALZAE010000037.1 GCA_030948535.1 Gemmatimonadota bacterium
GTCGTACCAGTCATCGCCGGTGAAGGGGAGCATGCCAGTAGCGGCGCGGTACAGCGTGACGCCTAACGAGTAGATGTCCGATCGGCCATCGAGGGCAAGTCCCCGCGCCTGCTCGGGCGAGAAGTACTGCGGCGTGCCGACGACCATGTTGGTGGCTGTCTCTTCGTTCACCACCGAGCTCGCGCGCGCGATACCGAAATCCGCGACCAGCGCGTTGCCGTGATCGTCGAAAAGAATGTTGTCCGTCTTCACGTCGCGGTGGACGACGCCCTCGCGATGCGCGAAAGCGAGTCCGGCGGCGACATCGATGCCGATCTGCGCGAGCAGCGGCTCAGGCAGCGTCTTCATCACGCGCAAGCGCGCGGTCAGATTCTGCGGCACGTAGTCCATTGCGAAATAGACGGCGTCGGCATCGCGGCCTACGCCGAGGATACGAATGATGTTCGGGTGGCGCAGATGACTGGCGGTGAGCGCCTCCCGCCGAAAGCGCGACTCGAACGCCTCGTCGCCGGCGAACTGCGGCTTGAGGACCTTCAGAGCGACGGGAATGTCGAGCTCGGGGTCCCAGCCGCGATACACCCAGGCGAATCCACCGGCACCGACCAACTCGTCGATGCGAAAGCGCCCGAGGTGGCGGCCGACGTACCGATCAGGCAATGTGGGCGGCCTTTACAAAGGTGGCGACGGGGAGTAAACTTCTATGCTTCAATGCATTGAGAGCGCTGCGCAGTGCGAGGGGTTCCCTCGGCCGTAGCGAGACGCCCCGAGAATATACATCATGCCCTTCGAAAAAGCCCCGATCCTCGAGAAGCACCGTACCCACGAAACCGACAGCGGATCGACCACGGTACAGGTAGCACTCCTCACCGAGCGTATCAACTACCTCACGACCCATTTCCGCGAGCACAAGAAGGACAATCACAGCCGTCAGGGCCTGCTCAAGATGGTTCGTCGTCGCCAGCGGCTGCTCACGTACATGAAGCGGACCGACATCGAGGGATATCGCAAGCTCGTCCAGGGGCTGGGGCTCCGTCATTAATATCGTCCGATTGTTGAATTCGCGCGGGGACCACTTCGATAGTGGTACCCGCGCGTTTTCTGTTCTGTAGTTCTCTTCTGACCAATTGAATGCAATGATGCGACGCGTAGAGAAGACCTTCGCCGGCCGGCGTCTCGTGATCGAGACGGGTCGTATGGCGAAGCAAGCGGCCGGATCGGCCCTCGTCCAGTACGGCGACACGATGGTGCTCGCCGCGGTGACCGTGAGCGACAACAAGAGCCCGCTCCCCTTTTTCCCACTCACGGTCGAGTACAAGGAAAAGACCTACGCCGCTGGCAAGATTCCCGGCGGCTTCATCAAGCGCGAGGGCCGTCCGCACGATGACGAGATTCTCTCGGCGCGCATCATCGATCGCTCGATCCGTCCGCTCTTTCCGGAAGGATTTCAGAACGAGGTGCAGGTTTTCATCTACGTCATCTCCGCAGATCAGGAGAATGACGCCGACGTGCTCGCGCTGATCGCCGCGAGCTTCGCGCTGAACGTCTCCAAGATTCCGTTCATGGGTCCGATCGCCGGCGTGCGGCTCGGCCGCCTGAACGTCGAGGGACGCGCGCCCAGCTGGGTGCTCAACCCGACCTTCCAGCAGCTCGAGTACAGCGACATGGACATCGTGATCGCCGGCTCGAAAGATTCGATCGTGATGGTCGAGGGCGGCGCGTTCGAGGTCGGTGAGGATACGATCATCGAAGGGCTGCAGATCGCGCACAATGGCGTGAAGGAGCTGATCGGCTTCCAGGAAGAGCTGCTCGCCACCACGCGCGTCGAGAAGATGCAGTGGACGAAAAACGAGCGCCCGGCCGATCTCATCGCCCGCGTCAACGCGCTGGCCGAAGGGAAGATCGCCGAGGCGATCAATCGCAAGGACAAGCACGAGCGCATCGACGCGGTGGAGTTGGTCAAGCGCGAAGCGATCCTCGCCCTGACCGCGGACTTTCCGGACAACTCGAAGGACATCCAGACGCTCGTCGGCGACGTGGAGTACAACGCGTTGCGCTCGCAGGTGCTCAACAAGGGCGAGCGTGTCGACGGCAGAAAGTTGAACGAGATCCGTCCGATCACGATCGATGTCGGCGTGCTGCCGCGCGCGCACGGCTCGGCGCTATTCACGCGCGGGCAGACGCAGGCGTTGGTTGCCGTCACTCTCGGAACGAAGGACGACGTGCAGCGCCTCGACTCGATCGACGACGCGGCCGAGACGACCAAGTCGTTCATGCTACACTACAACTTCCCGCCCTTCTCGACCGGAGAAGTGCGTCCGATGCGCGGCACCAGCCGCCGCGAGATCGGTCACGGCAACCTCGCCGAGCGCGCGCTCGAAGCGCTGCGGCCGAACGAGGCCGACTTCCCGTACACGATTCGCATCGTCTCCGATGTACTGGAGTCCAACGGCTCCAGTTCGATGGCGTCGATTTGCGGCGGCTCGCTCGCGCTCTTCGACGCGGGCGTTCCGATGCCGGCGCCGGTGGCCGGTGTGGCGATGGGCTTGATCAAGGAAGGGAAGAAGTACGCGATCCTCAGCGACATCCTCGGCACCGAGGACCACCTCGGCGACATGGACTTCAAGGTCGCCGGCACCGAGACGGGGATCACCTCGATTCAGATGGACATCAAGATCGAGGGGCTCGACATCAACATCATGCGCGAGGCGCTGACGCAGGCCAAGGAAGGCCGCCTGCACATCCTCGCCGAGATGAACAAGGCACTGGCCGCGCCTCGCGCGGATCTCTCCCCATACGCGCCGCGCATTGTCACGGTGATGATCAACCCCGAGAAGATCGGCGATCTCATCGGACCGAAGGGCAAGACGATCCGCGGCATTCAGGACGAGACCGGCGCCGAGATCAGCGTCGACGACACGGGCATGGTCACGATCGCGGCCGTCGGCGGCGACGCGATGGAGCGTGCGCGCTCGATGGTGCAAGCGCTCACCGCCGAGCCGGAGATCGGCACGGTGTACGAAGGCACGGTCAAGAGCACGACGGCGTTCGGCGCGTTCATCGAGATCATGCCCGGTACTGAAGGGCTCGTGCACATCTCGGAGCTGCAGCACGGCCGCACGGAGAAGACGGAAGACGTCGTCAAGCGCGGCGATCGCGTGAAGGTGAAGCTGCTCGATCGCGATGAGCGCGGCCGTCTGCGTCTATCGATGAAGGCGCTCATTCCAAAGCCGGAAGGCGCGCCCGAGAGCGACAGCAGCGGCGGACGCGACCGAGGCGAGCGGCCGCGGCGTGAAGAGCGCCCGCGCCGCGAAGATCGGCCGGAGCGGAGCCCCGTAGCGGCGTCGGCCGACGTCGACAGCGCGGGCGATGGCTCGCCTGCGATCGATTCGGGTTCGGCGTCGGAGCTCGGCGGTGAGCCGGAGGCTACAGGGGAGCGCAGCGAGCGCCGTCCGCCTCGTCGTGGTGGCGGAGGTCGTTCCCGCCGGTGATCACGCTGGAGCCCGAGCGCGGGCTTCGCCGCACCGTTCTGCCGAATGGACTGACCGTGCTCTCGGAATACATGCCGGGAGTGCGGTCGGTTGCATTCGGAGCATGGGTGCGCGCGGCGTCGATCCACGAATCGCGCGAGCGCATGGGCGTGTCGCACCTGCTCGAGCACATGGTGTTCAAGGGCACGCGCACGCGTACCGCGAAGGACATCGCGCTCTCACTCGAGGTGCTCGGCGGTTCGCTCGACGCGTACACGTCGCGCGACCACACGAGCTTCCAGGCGCGTGTGCTCGACGAGCATCTCCACGAGGCGGTCGACGTCATCGGCGACCTGGTATTCAATCCGGCGCTGCGATCGGATGATCTCAAGCTCGAGCGCAAGGTGGTGCTCGAAGAGATCAGCATGGTGGACGATACGCCGGATGATGTCGTCTTCGAACTGCACAATGAGTTGATGTGGGGCGAGCATCCGTACGGCTACTCAATTCTTGGCACGCGCGAGACGGTGACGTCGCTGGGCGTGCGCGAGCTGAAGGAGCTGCACGCCAGCGCGTATCATCCTCCTCAGGTCGTCGTGGCGGCGTCGGGTAACGTGCTGCACGAGCAGCTGCTCGCGGTCCTCGACGAGACCGGCTGGGGGGCGATGCCCATGGGCGACGCGTCGGTGCCTGAGCCGCCGACACCGATCACAGCCCCGCCGACATATCGCCACGTCGAGCGCGACAGCGCGCAGACGCACATCGTCTTCGGCTCGGCCACCGTGCCGCACGGCGATCCGCGCAGGTTGGCGATCGTGCTCGTGAGCTCGGTGCTCGGCGGCGGGATGAGCTCACTGCTGTTTCAGCGCGTGCGCGAGGAGCTGGGACTCGCCTACTCGGTCTACACGTTCCAGTCCTTTCATCTCGACACCGGCTCCCATGGCGTCTACGTTGGAACCGCTCCGGAGACGGCGGCGGAGGCAGGGCAGGCGATTCGAGAGGAGCTGGTGAAGCTGACGGAGCAGGGCCTGAGCGATGCACAAATCGCGATGGCGAAGAGCCAGCTGAAGGGGCAGCTCACGCTGTCGCTCGAAGGCGTGTCATCGCGCATGTACCGCGCGGCGGGAGTGGAGCTGTATCACGAGCCGTATCGCACGCTGGACGAGCTTCTCGCGGAAATCGATGCCATCACCGCCGATGAAGTGAGCGCCGTCTGCCGTGCGTTCTATCATCCCGATCGCCAGACGGTTCTGAGCTTGGGACCGACGGGCATCGACTGAGACGATCACCACCTCTACCACGACATCACGACCATGCGCATCGGCGTCCCGAAAGAGATCAAGACCAATGAGAACCGTATCGCGCTGGTGCCGGCTGGCGCCGAAGCGCTGGTAGGCACCGGACACACCGTCCTCATCGAGAAAGGCGCGGGCGAAGGGAGCGGTTTCCCGGACGAGATGTACACCTCTGTTGGCGCTGCCATCGCGCCGAGCGCCGACGCGACGTGGGCCGGCGCCGACATGATTATGAAGGTGAAGGAGCCGATCGCCGTCGAGTGGCCGAGGATGAAGCGCGGGCAGACAATCTTCACGTACTTCCATTTCGCCGCCGACGAACAGCTGACCAAGGCGCACGTTGCCAGCGGCGCGGTCTGCATCGCGTACGAGACGGTCGAGCTGCCGAACCGCGAGCTGCCATTGCTGGTGCCGATGTCTGAAGTCGCTGGACGGATGGCCGTGCAAGAGGGTGCAAAGTACCTCGAGAAGTTGTACGGCGGTCGCGGCGTTTTGCTGGGTGGCGTGCCCGGTGTGCCGCAGGCGAAGGTCGTCATCCTCGGCGGCGGCATCGTCGGCATTAACGCCGCGAAGATGGCGGCGGGGATGGGGGCGAAAGTCACGGTGCTCGATCTGTCGCTCGAGCGGCTGCGCTATCTGAGCGACGTGATGCCGGCGAACGTGAGCCTGATCTACTCCAACCGTCACAACATTCTCGAGCAGATCAAGACCGCGGACCTGGTGATCGGCGGCGTGCTGATTCCTGGCGCCAAGGCGCCGAAGCTAATTCGCCGCGAAGATCTGAAGACGATGCAGCCCGGCTCGGTGATCGTCGACGTGGCGATCGATCAGGGTGGATGCGTGGAGACGATTCACGCGACGACGCACGAAAATCCGACCTATGTCGTCGACGGGGTGATCCACTACGGTGTAGCCAACATGCCCGGCGGCGTGCCGCGCACGTCGACGCTCGCGCTGACCAACGCCACGTTCCCGTACGCGATGCTCCTCGCGAACAAGGGATGGAAGCAGGCGCTGCGAGACAATCCCGCGTTGCTCAAGGGTCTCAACATCGTCGACGGCAAGATCACGTATCCCGGTGTGGCCGAAGCGTTCGGGATGGCGTACGAGCCGCCCGAGAAGTTCTTGAACTGATCGCACGGTGACTCACGGCGGCCCCACGCGCGCGCACCCGTCGCGGCTGCCTCCGATTCTCTGCTACCACAAGGTCGACCCGCGGCTCGAGCTCGGCGTGACGCGAATCGCGCCGCGGCGATTCGCTCGGCAGATCGAGCGCCTCGCCGCCGCTGGGTGGCAGGCGCTGACGTGGACAGCAGTGGTGCAGTGCGCGCGGGGCGAGCGCACTGTCGGCGACCGCGACATCGCGATCACCTTCGACGACGGGTATCGCGCGTTGCGCGATCATGCCTTTCCCGTGCTCGCCGCGCAGGGATGGCCGTCCACCTGCTCGGTGATCACCGACTACGCCGGGAAGCTCAACCGCTGGGACATCGCCTACGGCGGCCGCCGCTTCGCGCACCTCGCTTGGCGCGACATGCGTCGCTGGCAATCGCGTGGCGTTCACTTCATCTCGCACACCGCAACACATCCGCGTCTCACGTGGCTCGACGAGCGCGCGGTGCGCGACGAGCTCGAACGCTCACGCCGTGCGATCGGTGACGCGCTCGGCATCGAGCCGATGGTGATTAGCTACCCATTCGGCGCCGCCGGAGAGCGCGAGGAGCAACTCGCGCGCGAATGCGGATATGATGCGGGCTTCACGCTCGCCGGCGCATGGAAGGGGTCGCCGATGGCCATCGCGCGGACGCCCGTCTACATGTGGGCGCCGCCGCTCCCCGCGGTGGGGCGGTTGCGCTGGATCGAGCGAATGGGTGCGGTAGGGGCGGGGAGGTGCGCGGTGGGGACGAGCGTGCTGAAAGGTGTTCGGTCCTAGCTGTTCGGTGCTAGGGCGGCGAATCTGGACTGCGCCCTCAACACCTCAACACCCTCGCCTTCGTTCCACGTAATGCGCAGCGCGGCGCGGCCCTTCATCGCCGCCCACGTGTTGTCGACAAGGACGGCGACCGAGTGATTGATGAGATTGACGCGCGCGTCGAGGCTGCCGGGATCGAGCTGAACGACGCGCCGCACGCCCGGGACAGCGCGCGCCGCGCGCGAGTCGACCGAGCGAATCGATGCGCCGAACACTGGTGCGGCGGCCGCTGGCATCATGCATCACGGCGCTCTGCTCGGTGCGGCAACTCGCCGGCGTCACGTTCCACCGACATCCGGATCGCCGTATCGCTCGCCGAAATCCGCCTGCACAATGCGCACGCGCGACCAGTCCGCGTCGAGCTCCTCGGCGACGAGCAGTGGCAGCGACGTGCGCACTCCTTGGCCCATGTCGGGGCAGGGAGCCGTGATTGTGACGGCGCCGTCCGTGCCGATCTCGATGAACACGTTGGCCCGCCACGCCGTGACGTCGTCCACCTCGGCGGCCATCGCGCACCCGCGACCGCGCGTCGGCAACCAGAAGCTCACCAGCAAGCCGCCA
>JALZAE010000038.1 GCA_030948535.1 Gemmatimonadota bacterium
GGTCGGATGGTTGTCGCTCCAGGCAATCAACCTCGGCCTCGCCGAGATCCGCTACGATGACATCGCGCAGGTCTCCACCGGTGGCACGCTCAACCAGCGCACCACGACGCTCGCGATGCGAGATGGCTCGTCGGTCATGCTCCGATTGAACTCGATGGGCAGGGTCATGTCCGGACAGCAACAGTTCCAGGATCGCTTTCCGCAACTGGTCCAGCAACGCCAATCGACGCCGAGGCGATGAGTCACGCGTCACCGCGTCGGCATGACCGGGGCTCCCCGCGGTTCTCGCACACGTCGCCACTTGCGCGGCGTCGCGCTAAACGCATCGTTCACGAGGATGAACAACGGGGGAATCATGCGGACGTTGCTCCGTGTCGCGTCGTGCCTCGTGCTGCTCGGCGGCTGCATTCATAATGGCGGCCCCGGCGGACAATCGACGAGCACGATCATCACAGAAGAGGAGATCGATGCCGCACAGGCGCCGACGGCGTACGACGTCGTGCAAAAGTTGCGTCCCTCCTTCATGACGGCGCGCGGCAAGTCTTCGATCTATTTGAACGCGCCGATTCAACCAAACGTGATCCTCGACGCGATGGCGTATGGACCGCTCTCCTCGCTCCGCGGGATTCCCGCCTCGAGCGTCCACGAGATTCGCTATCTCAATTCCAGCGACGCCGTGATCAAGTACGGCAGCGAAAACGGCCGCGGCGTGATCGAGGTTTGGACGAGGCGGCAGTAGCAGGAGTTGCCGAAGCGTGCCAGACGGCGCGGTGATGCAAAAGGCCCCGGTGATCGCTCACCGGGGCCTTTTGCTATCTCGCCGTCACCGCCGTGACTACGGCGTGCAGGCGATAACACCGCTGCGGGCCACTGATTCGTTGTTCGGAATGGGCAGCACGGCCAGCGCGTTCTGGTTGCGCTCCTTCGTCAGCTCGGCCTCGATGCCAAGCATGCGATAGAAGATCGCGCGATCCGGCGACTCGAACAGCAGCGAGTACCGAACCTCGTGTAGAATCTGCCGAAGGACCAACTGATGTGAAGAAAGACCGACGTAGCCGCTCGCCGCGAAGGTCAGCGTACCGACCGTCGCCGCCGGCAAGCCCGCCGCCGTGCGAACAACGTTGACCATCTGAATGGCCTCCGCGTCCCGATTGAGACCCCACAGGATCAGCGCTCTCCAGAGCACGAGCTCCTCGTTTCGCTGAAGCGCGATCGGCGACGACGGACTCGACGGCGCCCGCAGGAGGTAGCGCGACGCGAGGAGCGTCGTGCCGCTTCCGCTGGTGGACTGGCGATTCGTGCTCGCCGTATCCACCTTCGCCTGTACGCGTAGGTCGCCAGGCTCGGCGCCTCCGAATACCGGCTCGGTTATTACCTTCGCATTGGCGCGGAACACCGAGACGTCGAAGAGCGGGTTCGATGTTTCGCCGGACGCCGTGCTATACGTGTGGTAGATGCCCACATCCAACGCGGCGCGCGACGGCGTGGGGTTGTAGTAGGAGCTGTCGAGCACCGCCAGCGCGGTTGTGAGGTTCGCCGCGACTGGGGCTGCCGTCGGCCCACCCGTCTCGTTCGGCGAGAAGCCGCGGTACAACTCGACCTCCGCCTTGAGCGCACGGTTGAACTTCAGGAAGCCCGCCGGCGTGTTGAATCCGGCGAAGCCCGTCGGCAGCGAGAACGGGAATGCCCCGCCGCCCGCCTTGAGCTGCGTCGCGGCGCTGTCGAGCAACGAGGAGATGTATGCCAGAACCGCCGGCTTGCAGCGAATCGGCACCTGCGACGTCGGGTTCACCATGATCGCTTCACCTAACGTGTCGCGAGTCTGGTTGATCCGAATGTAGAGTTGCGCCTTGATCGTGTTGGCGTAGCCGATCGCCGCTTGCTTCTCGGCATCGGTCAGCGGAGTCGGGGTCGCACCGGTGGAAGCAGAAACCGCGGCGATCATCAGATCGACGCCGCGAATGTTGACGTACGGGCCGCCCCAAATCGAGTTGCCGATGAAATCGCTGGTGGACAGCGTCGCACCGAGCAGACGCGAGATGTAGCGTGGTTCGGCCGGGTCGAAGCGGACGAGGTCGCGTCCGATCGTCTCGAACACCAGAACTTCAAAGCCATGCGACGCACGGTCCGCGTTCGCGAGGCCCGTGGCCAGCGCCTGCAGCTGAGCACGGGTGTTCACGACCGAGAATTGATCCTGCGTCGGGCCATTCAGGTTGGGGACTACGGATTCCTTGCAGCCCGCCGCATAGGCGGTCGCTACGGCCATAGTCACCGCGAGAGCAATGCGTCTCAAGGTGATCAGTCTCCACGAGGAGTGAATAGTCGTTACGCGGCGCATTAGAAGCCCACGTTGATCGAGAAGAAATAGCTGCGCGCCGGGGGGAAGGGCGCGAGATCCTGATTGCGCACGATGTTCGTGTTTCCGAAGTTCGAGACCTCAGGATCGATCCCGCCGTACTTCGTCCACGTGTACAGGTTGCGGCCGCTGATCTCGATCGACGCAGTGCGCGCACTCGACCGGAACAGCCGTCCAACCCAACGCTCCGGTAACTGGTACGAGACCGAAATCTCGCGCAGCTTGACGAAGCCGGTCGGCTCGATGTACGCCGACAAGCCGTTGCCATCGCGATCCAGACGCGCCGCCGCGGCCGCGCTGTCCGGCGCCGTGCCGAAGGCATCGTACACGTTGCGGGTCAGATCGACCGCCACGCCGCCTTTACGCCAATCGAACAGTCCATAAACTCGGAAGCCCCTGAACGTGAACTCGTTCGAGAAGCCAAAGATGTAGTCCGGCTCGGTGTCGCCGTACTTGCGCTGCACCAGCACGCCGCCGGCGATCGTGTCCTGTCCAATCACCTGCGTCGGTGAGGCACCTTCCTCGATGCGGCCCTGTCCGTACTGGAAGCCAAACGCGCCCGACGTGAATCCGCGCGGGCAGAGACTCTGGTTGGTCTGAATCGCCGATCCCGCGGCGTTGAGACACTGCACGTGACCGACAGACTCGGGCAGATGCTCGACGACGCCGACGTTACGAGCGAACGTCGTGCGGGAGATCCACGAGAACCCGTTCGCGGCCTGAATCGGCGTGAGACCAAGCTCGGCCTCGAAGCCGCGGTTGCGCAGCTGTCCACCGACGTTGATGTCTACCGTGGTGAAGCCGGTGGACGGAGCAAGCGCCGGACGCAGCAATAGATCGGTGATCCGCTTCTGATAGCCAGTGAGTGCGAGTGACGCGCGCGAGTTGAAGAGCGTGAAGTCGAGTCCGCCCTCGATCTCGGTTTGCGTCTCGGGTTTGATGTCGGATTTGCCCAGTCGCCCGCCGGCGACGACGCCGTTCTGGCCGCCGTACACGAGACCGCCGAGCGGCGTGAACTTGCTCGTCGTCAGCGGCGGGTTGCCCGCTTTGCCGTACGCGAAGCGCGCCTTCATCTCATCGACGCCACGGAACAGATTCGTGAACCGGTACGACGCCGACGCTTTCGGGAACAGGTACAGCTTGTTCACGTCGCCGTTGGTCGTCGAGCGCTCGGCGCGCAAACCGCCGGAGAGGAAGAGCCGCTCGCCGAACGCGAGAATGTCTTCCTGACCAAAGTACGCGAGGTTGCGCGAGAGGTCGCGGAAGTCGAATGCCGTGATAGCGGCGGCGTTCGAGATCGTGGTCTGGCCGAGGATTACGTCCTGACCGACGATGTTCGGATCCTTCAATTGGTGCACGATCCGCTGCGCGCCGACCGACGTGGTCAGCTTGAACGGCAACGACGACGGGAAGAACTGGTGCGTGGCCGAGACCGATCCGTTCGCGTTCTCGATGACCGCGCTCTGGAACGTCACGGTGCCCGGAAGACCGTCGGCCGGCTCGAACTGCAGCTCGCGCGGCGACGTGATGTTGTCGGTCTGGCTCAGGTGATCGATGCCGCCGTCGACGCGAATCGACAGGCTCTGCTTCTCGCTGTTGAGCAGCTGGTAGGTCGCGTTCGCCGAGCCGATGAGGCGGTAGACTTCCTCGGGCGTCCGGACCAGGTCGAGGGTCTGAATCGGGTTGCTGCCGACGAACTGATTGGCCGGGTAGATGCCGCCCTTTGCACGAAGGTCGAACCAGCTCGGCGTGGCGGGCAGCACGAAGTACGGCGTGATGTTGACGTTGTCGTTGTTCGAGATCGAACGCGCCGTGAGCGAATGCACGAGGTTCGAATTCACCTGCAACGACAGCCGGCTGCCGACGTTCTGCGTCAGGTTGAGACGCAGCGACTGCTTGTCGTAACCGGAGTTGTTCGCGATGCCGCCGTCATGGTGGAGCAAACCGGACGCGAAATATTTCGTGTCGTTGGTGCCACCGTTGAGCGACAGGCTGGTCTCGTAGGACAGCGGCTTGTTGCCGTACAACTCACGCTCGTGGTCGCAGAATCCGTTGCACGCCGCGTAGTTCGAGCGCACATCGGCTTCACTCATGCCGACTCCGGCGCCGTACGCGATGGCGTCGGCGATGTTCATGCGCTTGGAGCCGAGAGTGTTGGAGAGCTGAAAGGCACCGACGCGCTGCGTGAGGTTCAAGCGCGGCCGGCCGTTCACGCCCTGCTTGGTCGTGATGAGAATGACGCCGTTCGACGCCTTCGAGCCGTAGATGGCCGAGGCCGACGCGCCTTTCAGGATCTCGATGTTCTCAATGTCCGCCGGATTGATGTCGGCAATGCGGTTGACGCCATTGTCCTGGTTGGACGAATTCAGTCCGCCCGCGGATCCGGTGATGGCGTTGAGTCCGCCCTGCACGATGTCGTTGCTGACGATCACGCCGTCGACGACGTAGAGCGGATCCGACGCGCCGAGGATCGTGGTGAGGCCGCGCATGCGCACCTGCATGCCGCCGCCCGGAGCGCCCGAGTTCTGCGAGATCGTCGCGCCGGCAATCTTGCCCTGGAGCGCGTTCTCGATGGTCGGAGTCGGCGCTTCGTTGAGCTGCTGGCCGGATACCGAGGAGACAGCGTTCGCGGCGTTCTGACTGGAGACCGTCGTCACCTGGCCGGTGATGACCTGCGTCTCGAGCTGGAGGACGTCGCGGTCGAGCGAGACGGCGACTTCATTCTGGCCGGCGGGAACGGGAACGTCCTTTCCCTTGTAGCCAATGCGGCGGACGCGGAGGGTGACTGCCCCGGCCGACGTGTTGAGCGTAAAGCGTCCTGCATCATTCGTGTATGTGCCGTTCTGTGTGCCCGTGACGACGACACTGGCGCCGACGAGCGGCTGCTGTGTGGCCACATCGAGAACCCGTCCGGTCACCGGACGAGTGGCTTGGGCGGTGGCAGAACTTGCCACCAGTAGTGAGGCGGCGGCCATCGCTGCTGCCAACCAACGAGACTGTGTGCGCAATTGTCCTCCTGGGACGTTTGAGGTGACGCGCAACGTGTGGTGTGGGGTGAAAGGGAAGTGTCCCGCCGGCGTTGTTGGACAACCGTCAGCGGCACGTGAGCAACGTGTAAGGTAGACGATGATACCCAGCTAACGAGTTGCGTCGCAATGGCGTGGGCGTCAGAGAGAACTTCAATTTTGGACGATCTATTCGCTCTCGATGCCGGGCATCCGCAGGGACCGCAGGCGTTGACACGCGGCAAAAACGGGATACATTCCGCAGGCTGCACCGCGCCAGATGCGAAAGCAGGAATGCCGACGCACATCGATGAGAAGGGCGCGCACAATCGAACGCCGAGTGATCAGCGCTCGGCGCGCCATAGGGTCCCCGCTCGCGCATCAGTGGCGAGTGTACCCGGCGGCGGCGGATGGATACCGGCCTCGGATGAGGCGCCCGGTCCACCCGTTTTTTTGCTGGTGGAACCGCGAATTCAGACGCTTCGGCGAGACTCAGAAGACATATGGCACGTACGACACCGCTCCACCATTACCGCAACATCGGCATCATGGCCCACATCGATGCCGGCAAGACGACCACGACCGAGCGCATCCTCTACTACACGGGGAAGAACTACAAGATCGGTGAGGTCCACGATGGTGCGGCCACGATGGATTGGATGGAGCAGGAGCAGGAGCGCGGGATCACCATCACTTCCGCGGCGACCACCTGCTTCTGGACCCGGAACGACATCGAGTACCGCATCAACATCATCGATACGCCCGGCCACGTCGACTTCACGGTCGAAGTCGAGCGCTCGTTGCGCGTGCTCGATGGTGCGGTGACGCTGCTCGATTCCGTCGCCGGCGTCGAGCCGCAGACGGAAACCGTGTGGCGCCAGGCCGACCGGTACGGCGTGCCGCGCATCATCTTCGCGAACAAGATGGATCGCGTCGGCGCGGATTTCGACCGCTGTCTCAAGATGATCCGCGACCGTCTCACCAAGACCGCGTATCCGCTGCAGCTGCCTGTCGGTTCCGGCGAGCTATTCACCGGTCACATCGATGTGCTGGAGCGCAAGCAGTACATCTTCGACGAAGAGACGCTCGGCAAGACGTTCACGATCACCGACGTGCCCGAGGAGTACAAGGCCGCGGTGGAGTCAGCACGCCACGAGGTGATCGAGGCGGCGGTCGCGCAGGATGACGATCTCCTCGGCAAGTACCTCGGCGGCGACGAGCTGACGATGGAAGAGATCCAGCGCGCGATCCGTCTCGCGACGGTCAGCGGCGCGGTGGTGCCGGTGCTGTGCGGCGCCTCCTTCAAGAACAAGGGCGTGCAGGCACTGCTCAACGCGGTGATCGACTACCTGCCCGCGCCGAATGATGTGAAGGCGATCAAGGGACACGTGCCGCATCACGACGAGACGTACGAGGAGCGCAACGTCTCGGATGAAGAGCCTTTCGCGGCGCTCGCCTTCAAGATTGCGACCGACCCGTTCGTCGGGAAGCTGACCTTCTTCCGCGTCTACTCGGGCACGATGAAGGCTGGGACGTACGTCTACAACTCGACGAAGGACAAGCGCGAGCGCGTCGGTCGTCTGTTGCAGATGCACGCCAACAAGCGCGAGGAGATCGAGGAAGTGCGCGCCGGCGACATCGCCGCCGCGATCGGGCTACGCGACACGCGCACGGGCGACACGCTGTGCGACGACGAGCATCCCGTCATCCTCGAGGCGATGAAGTTCCCGGCGCCCGTCATCGATGTCGCGATCGAGCCGAAGACCAAGGCCGATCAGGACAAGCTGGCGATCGCGCTGATGAAGCTCTCCGAGGAAGATCCGACGTTCCGCGTGCACACCGATCCGGAGACGAGCCAGACCATCATCTCCGGCATGGGCGAGCTGCACCTCGAGATCATCGTCGACCGCATGATGCGCGAGTTCAAGGTCGACGCGAACGTGGGACGCCCGCAGGTGGCGTACCGCGAGACGATCCGCAAGCGCGTCGAGAAGGTCGAGGGCAAGTTCGTCCGGCAGTCGGGCGGCAAGGGCCAGTACGGCCACGTCGTCATCAACTGCGAGCCGAGCGGACAGG
>JALZAE010000059.1 GCA_030948535.1 Gemmatimonadota bacterium
CACCCAGCGCCAACTGGATACAGTGGCGCGCCGCCTCAACACCCGCCCGCGGCAGACGCTCGAGTTTCGCACACCAGCCGAAGTCTTGAACGACGCTGTTGCACTCACCGGTTGAAACCACCGCGGAAATCCGCGGCTGCCTTTGCCCTTACCAAGCAGCGTGCTTTTCTCTCTGAGTGTCTTTTTGGACGAGTGTTCAGCGGCCGCCGTTTGCGGTATCCGCGTCCATCCGCGGAAATCCGCGGCTGCTCTCGCCGAGCCGAGAGAGCAGCAACGACAGAATCGGCTACCGACCTATCCGCGGCGCACGAACTCTTCGATCTCCGCTCGAATGACCGCCGCGCCCTCCCCGAACACCATCGTCAGATGGTTGCCCGGCACCTCTCCGTACCGGCAATTCTGAAACAGATTCGCCGTCTCGCGCGCGTTGTCGGCGGCGACGAGGGGCGGGCTTCCGGGTGGGCCGTACGCGCCGGTTGCGTTGAGCAGCAAGGTCGGATGCCGCACGCGCGTGGCGAGATCGGGCCAGGGCTCGTTGCGAACACCGGCCAGCGCTTCCGCTACGGCACTGGCGCTCGTCGCGGCTTGCGCGGTTCCGTCCTCGTTCACGCGCAGCTCGGCGCGGAAATAGCCCTCGATCGCGTCGTCCCACATCCCGTTGAGGTACGACTGGCCTCGCAGCTCCTCGAGGTACGCGTCGACTGACGGCATCACCCGGGTGAGACGGTCGAGCGAAGGTTTGAGCATCTCCCCCACGCGCGGATGCAGCTGCACCGCCGCGTCGATCACGATGAGCTTCTCGATGCGACCGGGATGGTGCACCGCGGCGAACATTGCGAGGTAGGCACCGAACGAATGTCCGCCGAGCACGACACGGTCCAAACCAAGGGCGTCGAGCAGCGCGATGACATCGGCGGCGTGATCCGACATCGTGTATCCGTGCGCCGGCTTGTCGCTGGCGCCACGTCCTCGAAGATCGGGCGCGATCACGCGGAACGCCGGGCTCAAACCGGCCTCGATCAATCCGCCGAACTCGTGCGCGTTCGCCGACAGTCCGTGCAGCAGGACGATCGGGGGATCGCCGCCGGGCGCGTCGAGGTAGTGCGTGCGCAACCCACCGGCGGTGATGAATGCATCGGTCCAGGTCTCGTCGGTCACTCGCGTTTTCCGCCATTCGCATGCTGCTCGCGTAGCACGCGCTTGAGAGTTTTCCCCGCGGTGCTGCGCGGTAGATCGTCGACCAGCACGACGTCGTGCAGCTGCTGATAGCGCGCCGCGACCCGCGCGTTGACCCACGCGCGCAGCTCATCGGCCGCGGCAAGACCCGGCGATTTCAGCACGATCGCCGCGACGGCGGCCTCTCCCCACTTTTCATTCGCCACGCCGAAGACGGCGACCTCGCGCACCGCCGGGTGCTGCACCACGATCTCTTCGATGTCCTTCGGAAACACGTTCACGCCGCCCGAGATGATCATGTCTTTCTTGCGGTCGACGAGATGCAGAAAACCGTTGGCATCGGCGAAGCCCAGGTCACCGGTGTGCAGCCAACCGTCGACGATCGCCGCGGCCGTGAGATCGGGGCGCTTGTAGTAGCCGGGCATGAGCAGCGGCGACCGCCCGAGAATTTCGCCGACCTCGCCCGCGGGCAGATCGGTTCCCCCTCCGTCGACGATGCGCATCTCGGCGAAGGGAATCGGCACGCCGACGGAATCGATGTGCGCGGCGAAGTCGGTGCTATCGAGCACCGTGATGAATCCTTCGGTGAGCCCGTACAACTCGTAGAGCGAATTTGGCAGCGCGGGCAACAGGCGCTCTTTGTGCTCGCGATGCCACGGCGCTCCGACAGAGCTCAGCATCACGAGCGATGCGAGCGCCTTCGCGCTGAAGTTCGGAGCGTTCAACACCGAGACGATCTGCGACGGCACCATCATCACGTGGGTCACGCCCTCGCGCTCGACGGTGTCGATGAATGCGGAGGCATCGAACCGCTCCTGCAGCACGAAGGTGCAGCCGAGGAGCCACGCCGGCATCATCGTCACGAACGCGCCGTTGAACACGAGCGAGCCGGCGTGCATCACCACGCTCTCGGGCGAGAAGCGGTACAGGTTCGCGAAGAGCGTCGCGTACATCGCGCGAATGCCATGCGTGAGAACGATTCCCTTTGGGTCGCCGGTGGTTCCGCTCGAGTAGATGATGTTGAAGACATCGTCGTCGCCGATCTCGATGGGCGGCGGCGGCTGGTCCGATTGTGAGGCCCCCAGTGCCGCGAAGTCGGTGTAGCCGTCGGCGCCCGGCGCATCGATGGCGATGTAGCGGTTCGCGCGAATGCGCGTGAGCGACGGCCGCGCCTCGGCCAGCGCGTCGAACATCGCGGCGCAGGTAATCACGGCCGCGGTATCGGAGTCGCGGAGCACCGTGGCGAGCCCGGCGCCGCGGAGCAGCGGACTGAGCGGCACCGAGATCAGCCCGAGCATCGCCGCGGCGCGATAGGCGTCGAGCATCTCGATGCAGTTCGGTAGAATGATCGCGATCGCGTCGCCTTTGGCGAGACCGAGCGCGCGCAGCGCGTTGGCCAATCGATTCGCTCGCGCCTCCACCTGCGCGAAGGTGAGCCGATGCGCACCACACACCACTCCGAGCTTGTCCGGCGTGTAGCGTGCGTGACGCGCCAACAGCGAGCCGACGTTCATCGCGCAACTCCGTCGAGAAGGGTCGAGGCTAAGGCCGCGACGGGGACGGGTGAGCGTCGGCGGCCGATCGTCGCTTGAGGCCGCCCTGCGCGCCGAAGAATCGCACGATCTCCGCGGTCGCATCCGGCGCGCCGGGCTCGGTGAAAGTGCCGAGCGGCGAGCCGCCGGACCAGGCGTGGGCAAGTCCGCCAATGACCCACTCTTCCACCAACACGCGCCCGACACCATCCGAAAAGCGCGTAACCAAGCACTCGTGGCCGGCAATCTGCCGCGGCGGCAGCGCCGTCACCGAGAGCGATGATGACTCACTCGTACCGGCCAGCGACCACTGCTCCGACAGCCGTCGCGCGTTCGTCGGACGCACGACGGCGTCGGCGCCGCCCTGGATCACGATCAGCGGCACGCGACCCTTATGCGTCCCCCGGGCATTCATGGCGGACCTCGCCAGCTCGGCCGGCGTCGCGCCCGCGCCCGTCATGGCCTCCAGCGCGTGCGCGACGCTCGTCGCGCCCCCATAGGGAATTCCCGAGTGCAACGCGACGCCCGCGACACGGTCCGGATAAGTCGCGGCGATGATCGCCGCCATCGCCGCCCCAGCCGACAACCCCGCGACGTACACGTGATCCGCATCGACCGCGTAGCGCCGGGCGACCTGCTCGATGATTCCCGCGATCAGACCCGGCTCGCCCGCGTCGCGATGCTGGTGCGCGGTGTCGTACCAGTTCCAACATTTGCGCGGGTTCGCGCTTTCCGGCTGCTCCGGATAGAGCACCAGGAATCCTTCGCGGTCCGCCGCTGCATCCATGCGCGTGCCGCGCGCGAAGTCGGCCGCGTCCTGCGTGCACCCGTGCAGCATCACGATGAGCGCGGGCCGGTCGCTCGCCGAGAATCCGGCGGGGACATAGAGGAGATACCGGCGCGTGCCGAGCGCGCTCGTGAATTCGCCGGCGATGCATTGGCCGCGCGCCACCGCTGCCGCCTGAGCGGCCGGGGGCGGCGCGGCGCCGTCTGCGCAGGTCATCGTCGCTCTAGCGCTCGAACCTGACCCCGAGAAACACCATCGTGCCGATCTCGGGCGAGTTCAGCATCTCGACGTGCTTCTGGCCGAAGCCGCACTCCTGCTTCTCTGCGTAGATCGCCGGACGTCCGGCGGCGATCCATCCATTCGACGTCGTCGTTCCCGACCGGCACGAGAAGAGATTCTGCACGCTCAGATTGATGCGCGAGTTGAGCGCGGCGACGCGATAGCCGAGGGAGAGATCGAGCGTGCCGAAGTTTGGAATGCGGCCGACGTTGACGCCCGAGAGAAAATTGTAGCCGTTGACGTAGCGCATGATGAAGCCGCCGCTCAACTCCTTCTGGACGAGCTCGGCGAAATCCATCCCGACGGTGAACTTCGAGGTCGGACTGTTGAACGCGGTCGCCTCGGGCGGATCGGTTGGCTTGGTGGTAATCTTGTCGACTTTCTGCAGGCTGGTCGTGCCGGTGATGTCGATCGTCGGCGTGAGCAGATAGCGAAGGCCGATGTCGGTGCCGTGGATCTTCGCCGTGCCGACGTTGAAGTAGGCGAGCGCGATCTGGTTGTTGCCCGTCGCGCCGACGAACTTCTCGCCCGTCTTCGCGTTGTAGGCGTAGGTAGGACCGCCGCTGGCCGCGGGCGTGAGGAAGTTCGCGATGATGACCAGCGGGCTCTGGAACTTGTCGAGCGTCGTGTAGTAGCCCGCCGCGTCGAGGTAGAGCTTGCCGCCGAGCACGCCCTTGTAGCCGAGCTCCCACGTGTCGTTCGTCTCGGGACTAATGGGGTCGATCGTCCGCACCACGAGACCGGCCGCGTTCTTGATCAGGAAGCCATCGCGATTCCCGATGACGCCGATCGACGGCTGAAAGTCGGGAAAGAAAAAGCTCGTCTGCAGAATGCTCGGCGACTTGAAGGCGCGATTGTAAGTCACGCGGAAAGTCTGATCCGGCGTCGGGCTGATGAGTATGCCGCCCTTGGGGCTCCACTGCGACGCGTAGTAATCGTGTTTGTCGTAGCGCGCTGCGCCCACCAGCTTGAGCCAATCGGTGATCGGGGCTTCGATCTGGCCGTACACGCCCTTGTTGTCGAACGTCACGTTCTTGCCCGTCTTCCGGTCCGCGAGCCAATGGCGCATCGAGCTGACGTCGTCGTGGCGGAACTGCGCGCCGTAGGTGAAACGCGTGCCATTCAGCTGGCTGACGGAAAAGGTGTTCTGGATCTCCGCCGCGGAGAAGCGAGCCTTGTCCGGGAACGCCGAGAGCGACTTGACCGAGTCGTCGGTGATGCTCGGGAAGCGCAGACGATTCTGCGCGAAGCCGTTGAGCTGGTAGGTGTCGCCGGAGCGCGACTCGACATCATAGACCTGCGCGAACCAATTCTTGCTGGTGTAGCGGAGCTGTGCGTTGCCATACCGCCAATCGACGAGCTGGTTGCGGCCGAGGTTGGTGAGGCCGAGCGCATTGCTCTGGCTCGCGCCGCCATTGAGCTCGAGGCGGCCACCTTCGCCGGGGAAGTAGTAGACGAGCGCACCTTCACCACGCACGACGTTGGTGTTGAAATCTGCGCCGATCTCCGGTGACGGCGTCGTCCCGCTGATCGGCGCGTAGATATTCTTGTTCTGCCAGTCGCTGGCGCGCTCGTACTCGCCGGAGATCTTGTAGCCCCAGCGCTCGCCGATCATTCCGGCTTGGCGGCCCTGCACATCGTAGAAGCTGCGGCTGCCGCTGCTCATCTCGAGCGTCGTGCCGGGGAAGTCGCGCGGATCTTTCGTGGTGAGCGTGATGACGCCGCTCGACGCGTCCGGTCCGTAGAGCGCCGAGCCTGGTCCGACGAGCACTTCTACCGCGCTCAGATCGACTTTCGGAATCGTGGTCAGCGTGCCGGCGGGCAAGCCGCTCTCGGGTAGCGTGGAGATGCGGCCGTCCTCGAGCTGCAGCACGCGATTGTTGAAGGCGGTGTTGAAGCCGCGCGCGTTGACGCCGACCGCCATCACGCCGATCTGGATGAAGTCGAGTCCCTTCACGCCCTTGAGCGCCGAGGCGAAGGAGTTGCCGACGGTGTTTTCGATCTGGGCCGACTCGATGCGCGTGACGGTCGCCGGCGCCTCGGTGATTTTCTCCGTCCGGCGTGACGCCGAGACGACGACGCCCGCGAGCTCGATGGGCGCGCGCGCGAGAATGATGACGATCTTGGTCTCGTCGCCGGAGTGGATGATCACGTTGGCGATCGTCGTAGCACGCTGGCCGACGCGTTGGGCACGCACGGCGTAGGTGCCGGCATTGACGCCGCCGATGGCGAAATGGCCCGCGTCATCGGAGATGCCGGAGAGTCCGGTGCCGACGATCGTGACCTGGGTTCCGGTGAGCGCGGCCTTCGTCGAGTCGGTGACGGTGCCGCTGAGCCGCCCCGTCTGCGCGGCAGCGATCACGGGCAGCGCCACGATGGCGACGGCGAGAGCGAACGAACGGAGCGAGCTGACGAGTGCACGTCGCACGAACATGGGGGGTCTCCGGATCGCGGTGCTGGAGGGCGGCTTGCTAATACGTATTGGCGAACGTCGTGTAATACGTATTGGCAACGGCCGCTTGTCAAGGGAGATCATCGAACCGGTCTTTACGACCAGGAAATCTCCCACTCACAAAAGGCGTCCCCCTCACAGGTGCACCGCACGTGGCGCACTCGGGCGCGGCGCCCGCCCGCCAGCTCCGTCGCTCGCAGCAGACCACCGCTCTGCCGCCGGCAAAAGAGCGGATCGATGGCATCGAAGCCGAGCAGCCTCAGCACCGCCCGCCCCACGTCCACCTCCACCGATACGATGTCCCCCGGAGCGTAGTAGAGCTTGAAGAGCGACACGGACTGCGTCACGAACTCGATCGGCGACGTCTTCCGAAGCAGGCCGCCATACAGCTGCTGGCCCACCGAATTGATCGAGAACGCGCCCGCCTCCTCCATCCATTTGGGATGCGCATCTCGAAGCGAGGCATCAGCCGAACGCCAGAACGCGACCAGCGCGTCGTACGGCAGCTGGTCGGACATCACGGCGTCGCGCACCTGCTTCCGCTCCTCGGCGCCGAGTCGCATCAGAATCGTGTTCAGCACCACGTCGCCGTGCTCCCGGCGAATGAACCCCATCGTGGTCCGCGCCGTCGAGCCGCGTGCGATCGCGCCACTTCTCGTCGCCGTCCTCATCGCGTCGCCCTCGTGGTGTACGTGCCTACACGTTCTCGTCGGCCATCATCACCAACGCTTCACCGTCGAGCACCGGTTCCCCGCGCTGGTTCACGACCGTCGTCTTCAACCGCACGCGCCGCTTTGCCGCGATCAGCTCGACGACCTCAGCCCTCACCGTGACGGTGTCGCCGATTCTCACCGGCGCGGTGAAGCGCAGCGTCTGCTGCAGATAGATCGTACCTGGACCCGGTACCTGCATTCCCATCGCCGCGGAGATGAAGCCGGCGGTCAGCATGCCGTGCGCGACTCGCCCGCCAAACCGGGATCGCTCCGCCCACGCCTGATCGAGATGCGCGGGATTTTTGTCGCCGGTGAGCTCGGCGTAGGCGACGACATCAGCCTCACTCACCGTCCTGGTCAACACGGCGATCTGTCCGACGGCCAGCTCCTGGTAGCGCACGCTCAGACTTCCATGACGAGAACGACATCCTCGGCCAGCGGAACTGCCCGGCCGCGCGTCAGCCACGAGACGCTGAAGAAGACGAGGATCGAGCTCACCAGCGCGATCGCCGACGCGCTCACCCCGGCGGGAAAGGTGAACACCTTGAAGAATGCCAGCGTCTCGAGCGTGAGCGTGATGCCCAAGCCGGTGCCGATCGAAGCCAACGCGCCCTCGCGCGTCGCGCCCTTCCAGTTCAGCCCGATGGCCAGCGCGGGCACGAGCGTCGATGCGAAGAGTCCCCAGCCGAACACGCCCAGGAAAGCGACGAGCGCGCCCGAGAGCTGGGCCACGAGCGCGGCGGCAATGGAGAGCGCGATGGTCGAGATGCGCCCGACCTGCAGCTCGTTGCCGAATTTGCGGCCGAGTGCGCGCGGCAGGTCGTGCGTCATCACTGCGGCGCCGATGTTCATCAAGGAGTTTGTGGTGCCCATGATCGCCGCGGCCACGCCGGCGAAGACGAGACCCGCCAGGAGCGATGGCGTGAAGTGCAGCAGGAAGGTCGGTGTCGTCTCATCGGGCTTTCCGAGCGGAGGAATCGCGCCCGCTACTACCTGGGCTTTCACCGCCAGTCCGACTCCGAAGTACAGCAACAGCGTGATCAACAGCGCCGACGTCGTGAGAAGCGGATACCACTTGAGGCGTCGTGGATCCTTGAGCATGTAAAACTTGTGGACCACGTGCGGCTGCCCGAGCGAGCCTACGCCGAATACGAAGAAGAACGACAGCGCGGCGAGTGGTGTGAGCTTGCCCCACGGCCCGAGAAAGGTCGGGTCGACCGCCGCGATGCGATGCGACATCGCGCTCAACCCGCCGCCGGCGCCGAGCGCGACGAGAAAGACCATCACCGACACGAATGCTTTTAGACTTCCCTGAAACAGATCCGTGTAGACGCCGGCGAGAATTCCGCCCGACGCCGTGTACGCCAGGACGACGATCGTCCCGATCCACACGCCGGTGGCGAGTCCAGTCCCGAAAATGGCGTCGATCACGAGGCCCTGTGCCAGCAGGTTCGTCGCCATGTAGCCGATCACGGCGATGAGAATGGCGACGCCGGACAAGCCCTGCGCCGCCGGCGAGTCGTACCGCGCGGCGATCGCATCGGGCACCGTCACCAATCCGCGCGCTTCGCCGAGTAATCGCATGCGCTTGGCGAGCACCCACGCGCCCATGGAGTTCGTGATCGCGCCGGGCAGCACCAGAAACATCGCGCCGAGTCCAACGGAGTACACGAGCCCCGGGCCACCGACGAAGGCGAATCCGGAGAGCGTCGCCGTCATTGCGGCGATGGCGAGCGTCCAGATGCCGATCCCTTCACCGGCAACGAAGAAATCGCGCGCCGAGCGCGTGCGACGCGTCGCCCACGCACCGATCGCCGCGACGATGATGAAATACACGATCGCCACGGCGATGATCGTCGGACGCGCGGTCGATGGGATCGGCGCGGTCTCCGCCTGCATCACGACCGCGAGCACGCTCACGTCGTGCTCTCGGCGGCCTTTGCTTTTGCCGCACGGCCGAGCACGCGGACGCGCTCGAGATCTGCTTCCGTCAACGTCCGCGCGTCGAAGCTGAGCGCGTAGGCGATCGGCAGCACGAGCGCGGGCAGCACGCCGATGCCGTACAGCACGACCGCCGCTCGACGTGGCAGCCCGAGAAAGAGCGGCTCAGCCGCGCCGGTCGCAGGCAGTGTGAGCGCCAGCGCGAATCCGCCGATGAGAATCACCAGAGTGAATCCGAGCGGCAGCGCGAGCCAACCGAGCTTCCCATCGCGGCCCACTGCGCCGAGCGTGGCGAGCGCGATCATCGCCACCGACGTGCCGGACGAGAGGAGCCACGGCGCCCACCGCGGCGCGCCGCCGGGCGCGAAGGCCGAGGCGTACGCCGTCGCGATGGCGAGCGTGGCGATGACGATCGCGGCGAGTGCCGCGCGCCGCAACGTCACGACTTGGAGCGTGCCACGCGCGCCGTCGTTCCGCGCACCACCAGGGAAACGGCGAGTGGCTTCGAGCTGCTCACCGCTTCGCCGCGGAGAAGCTTGATCAGCGTGCGCGCCGCGCGCGCACCGAGCTCGCGCGGCCGCACCGACACCGTGGTCAGCTCCGGCGTGACGAGCCTCGCCATCTCGATGTCGTCGCATCCGACGAGCGACATCTGGCTCGGCACGCTGACGCCGGCCGCCGCGCACGCCTTGAGCGCGCCGATCGCCATGAGATCGTTGGCACAAAAAACCGCCGAAGGTCGCGGCGCGTGGGCGAGCAGCGCGCGCATCGCCGACTCGCCGCCGGCCGCCGGCGCCGGCGCGCGCCGCAGATCATCCGAGGCGACGCGAACTGCCGCGGCAGCCAACGTCTTCATGAAGCCGCGCTCGCGCATGCGCTGCGCCCACGCGTCGGTGGCGGGCCCGAGAAATCCGATGCGCTTGTGGCCGAGCGAGAGGAGATGCTCCGCGGCGAGCTTGCCCGCGCCGTGCGCGTCGCTCGCGATGCTGAGATGTGCGTCGGACGGTCCGTCGATGAGCACGACGTTGAGATCAGCCAGCGCCCGCGAGGCGAGCGCGGTGGCGCCGGCCGCATCGATGATCACGCCGTCGATCTGGCGCGAGCGGAGGGCATCGAGATGATGCTCCGCGGTTCCTTCAGCCACGTCGCACAGCAGCACGGCGTACCCTTCTTCCGTCGCGACGCGCTCGGCGCCGCTCACGACATCGGTGAAGAAGGGATTGAGCAGATTCGGCACGACCAGTCCGAGCGAGTACGAGCGGCTCTGGACCAATCCGCGCGCGACGACGTTCGGGCGGTAGCCGAGCTCGCTGGCGGCGGCGAGCACGCGCTCGCGCGTGTCCTTGCTGATGCGCGCGGTCGTGCTGTTGCCGATGACGAGCGAGACGGTGGGCTGGGAAACGCCGGCGCGGGTGGCGACGTCTTGCATGGTGACGCGGGTCGGCTCGTGCGCGAGCCGGGTGAGCGTCGGTGAACGGGGCTTCGGAACGGCGGCGGCGCTGAGCGCGCTCGCTCGCCGCCAATTGCGCGGTGGCATGTAGCTAATACGTATTGGCGCGCCGCGATTGTCAAGGCAATTCGCCGTTTTGTGACTAGTGCTCGTCGCCTCGCCGAAGCGTCAGCGTGAAAGTCGAGCCGGTACCGAGCTCGCTCTCGACTGTGAGGCCGCCACCCATGCCGCGCGCCAGATCGCGGCTGATGGCGAGACCGAGTCCGACGCCTTCGTTTCCGGCCGCGAACCCGCGGTTCACTTGAATGAAGGGCTCGAAGATGTCGTCGAGGCGGCCGGGTGGAATTCCCGCGCCGGTGTCGTGCACGCGGATGAGCACATCGAATCCGCGCAGTTCGCAGTCGAGCCAAACGCGGCCGGCATCGGTGAACTTGATCGCATTCGTCAACAGGTTGAGGAGGATTTGATCGAGCTTCTCAGGGTCCGCCAACACGATCGGGCTGGGCTCACACGGCTCGTACGAATAAGCAAGTCGCTTGGCCGCGACCTGCGGCGCAATCAGTCCCTCGATCGCCAGCAGATGGTTGTTCACGGCGATGGACTTGAGGTCGTAGTCGACGCGTCCCGTTTCGACGCGCACGTAGTTCAGTACGTGGCCGATCAGCCCGGTGAGATGGCGCTGCGCCTGTTTGATGCGTTGCAGGTCGTCGATCTGTTCCGCTGTCACCGGTCCGCGAATGCCGAGCTCGAGCAGCTCGACGTAGCCCGCAATGGCGTTGAGCGGCGTGCGCAGCTCGTGGCTCATGATCGCGAGAAATTCCGACTTGGCGCGATTGGCTTGCTCGGCCTCGGCACGGGCGTCTTCCGCGATCGCGCGCGCCGCTTCAGCTTCCGTGCGTGCACGGCGCTCCGACTCGAGCAGCACGCCGCGCTCTTCGTGTAACCGCGCGCGCTCCAGCGCCAACGCGCACTGCCGTGCCACCGTGGCGATCAGATCGCGCTCTTCATCGCCGAGTACCGTGGGATGACGGAAGGCGATCCCCATCGCGCCGATGGGACGCCCCTCCACGACGAGCGGCACCACGGCGTTCGCTTGATGTCCCGCCGCATCGACCACCGGCAGAAGATCCGGGTAGCGCTGTCTCCACCCATCGCGCGACTCGAGAAACACCGGCTCGCCCGTGCGCACGGCGTCGGCGAGTGGTGCCGACGTCGCGAGCGGGAAGCGTTGCCATTCCAGGGCGGCGGTGGCCGGCATGTCGCCCGCGGCGACGATCTCCAGCGTGTCGTCGGTGACGAGCCGCACGAGTACGACACCGCTCGCGTCGAACGTCGTCGTCGCGCTCCCGACGACCGCGCTTGCCACATCCGTCACCGATCCCGCGATGGACAGAGCAGCCGTTAGCTCTTGAAGTCGCTCGGCTCGTCCGCGACTTGGCAAGTGCAAGGCGTCGTACCCAAGGAGCTGCTCGGTCTCTGGCATGCGGCAAACATTGCGCTGTGGCGATGGCCTCGCAATGGCGACGTGAGCTCGCCTCGGGATTGCCCGGCGACCGTGCGCCTAGCGCTCTCGACAACATTCGTCGCCGGATGAATCATCAACGCTCCCACGGTGAGTCCGTTTGCGGAGAGCATCGTGCTGGTCCTGCGCAATCTGCTATCGATTTTCCTCCTGCCATTCATGATCGCGGTGGTCATGCCAGCTTGGATCGTGACCAGCTGGGCGGCCGTTGATACGAGATGGCCGACTGGAACGGCGCTCGCCATGGTCGCCCACATCGCCGGCGCCCTGCTCTTTCTCGCGGGTTTCGCGCTGTTCGCCTGGTGCGTATCGCTCTTCGCTCGCATCGGCCAGGGCACGCTCGCCCCTTGGGATCCGCCGACGAAATTCGTGGCGGTCGGTCCCTACCGGCACGTTCGCAACCCAATGATCAGCGGCGTGCTGACCATGCTCCTCGGGGAAGCACTGCACTTGGGATCGCGTCTGGTCGCCGCGTGGGCCCTTACTTTCCTCATCATGAACCAGATCCATTTCTTGCTCATCGAAGAGCCCGGCCTCTCCCGGCTATTCGGCGCGAGCTACGGGAAATACAAAGCATCGGTGCCCCGCTGGATCCCCCGCCGTTCGGCGTGGAACGAATAGGCAAGCTGAGCGAAGATCGTCGCCACCTGTGCGCCAGACTCCTTCGCGCAAGATGCTGCCCGCCCCGGCACAATGTCCGCCACGCACATCCGCGTACCGGCATCGTGCAGCAGTGCGACGAGCGCGCTTCCTACCGCGCCGCATCCGTGAATTGCCACTCGATGCTCTCGCAGATCCGCCGAGCCCGTCGTCGCGCGCAGCACACCCTGCATCGCGCGGAATACGCCGAGGGCCGTCGTGCGCCACTCTCATTATCTCGGCCGACGATGACGCGATGGAAATCCGGGGATGCTGCACTCGGTGATCTGCAATGCCGTCTCCAGTGCGGAGCGACACCAAGATATCGAGCGCGCGCCTCCACCTCACGTATCCAGTCGGAGCGCGAGCAGCGGATCCACCCGCACAGCCCGCCGCGCCGAAATGAAAGACGCCAACGCGCCAACGGCGATCATCACCAGCGATGTCGCTCCTAGTACGAGCACGTCGGACGAACCGACGCCGTACAAAAAGCGGGTCATGCCGCGGCCGAGCAGAATCGCCAGCGCGAATCGCCAGCGCGATGCCGATCGGGATGCCGAGCGCGATGAAAAACAGGTTGACGCCGACGACCACGCGCACCACGCTCGCGCCGCGCGCGCCGAGTGCCATACGGATGCCGATCTCGCGCGTGCGCTGGCTCACCGCGTACGCCACGATGCCGTAGATGCCGACCGCAGCGATGACCAGCGCGAGCACGCTGAAGACGCCGAGCAGCCATGCGCCCGCGAGCGGCGGCGCGAGCACGGAGCGCAGCCCGTCGCGCTCGTCAAGCCGCGACCGCTCACCATGGGAATCCCCATCACCTCGTGGTAGTGCGCACCCACGATGTTCCATTCGATGCTGACACGCTCGCCGGCGCGCGGCGCGTAACCCGATATCGTCACGCCTTCGCGATCCATGTCGCTGGCAAGCAGTGGATTCGACGTCCACGTCACGCCGGTCGGATCGATGCTACGAATCGCCGTCGCCACGGCGCTGTGCACTTGCGCCAGCGTCATCCCCGCCCCGCTCCTCCCGACAACGCTGATCCACTCCCAGTTGCGCGATTCGAGCGTCGACTCCCGCATCGACGACGGCGCGATCAGCGGCCACACATGAATCGGCACCCAGATCGCCGGCGCGGCGCCGATGTGCATTCCTCGGAATTCCGGCGAAACCACGCCGACCACCGCCAGCGATGCGCCGCTGACCGTCACCACCCGGCCGACGATGGACCGGCCGCCACCGAGCGCGGTCGTCCAGTAGTCGGACGAGAGCATGCCGACCGGCGGCGCCCCGGCAACGTCGTCATGTCGTTCAGCGTGCGGCCCATTGCCGCCGTCGCGCCCGTGATCGCAAAGAGATTGCCCGACACGATCGCGCAGGTCGCCTGCTCCGCGCCGGCGCCGTGGCCGAGTGCGATGCGGCGCTCCCGGATGCCGGCGACCCGATGGATGGCAGCCGCTCCCGCAGCTCACGAAATCCCGGATACGACATGACGTCGCCGAGGTCGAACAGCTCGTTCGAGCGCGTCACGCCGCTGACGGGTCGTAGCACGACGGTATTGATGATCGCGAAGATCGTCGCGTTGGCGCCGATACCGAGCGCGAGCGTCAGCACCACCGCGGCCGTGAAGCCTTTGGCGCGCCGCAACGAGCGAAGCGCGAACGAGACGTCCTTACGAATTCCGTCGAGTAGCTGCATGGCACTCCGTACGCGCGAGAGTGTGGCCTTCGCGAAGACATTCCGCGCGGATGTCCTCGAGGTCGCCGAAGCGTTGTCTGGCGATGCGCGCGGCGTCGCGCTCGGAGAGGCCTTCCGCGCGGAGCTTCTGTTCGCGCTTCGCCAGATGGAATTCGAGCTCGTCATCGACGTCGCGTTCGACATCGCTCGGCCGCAGCAGCGATAGATGGAAGACCCGGCGAATGCCGCGCATCGCTAGCGCCCGACGTTGGGCGCGGGTAGCGCCAGCGCATGCGCGATCGCATCGACGTGCCGGTGCCAAGTGGAGCTGTGGGCAATGAGGCGGGCTCGGCCGGCCGGCGAGAGATCGTAGTACTTCGCACGCCGATTGTTCTCCGAAGCACCCCACTCCGTTTTCACCAAGCGACGCCGGGCCAGCCGGTGCAGCGCGGGATAGAGCGTCCCCTCCTCGATGAACAGCTCGGCCCGCGTGGCGGTGACGATCCAGTCCGAGATCGCGTAGCCGTGCTTTGGACCCCAGGCCAGCGCTTTGAGGATGAGCAGGTCGACGCTCTCGCGCAGAATGTGCGGCTCCGTCTCTGGCATCCTCTCCCCTTGTTAGGCAAGGGATGATTAGGATGCGTCCCTTTACTTGGCAAGGGGAAGCACGGCTTGAGCGCCCGTGCATTGACGAACTGCTGGCGTTGAACCGCCGTTACGACGATGTTGGCTCCGACACTATCGCGGCCACGAAAAAACGCCGCCCCCGGGGGAGCGGCGCTTCTTATCGGCGGCGACCTTTACCGAGGCTACGGCACTAACGGCCTCGCCCGCTTGCCCCACGTCGGCGGCGGCGGCTCCTTCGCCAAGCGGTCGATCGGCTTGTCCTTCAGCATCTTGAGCGCCTCGGCCACCGCGCGCTCGAGCTGCGGGTCGTGGCCGGCGATCACCTCCTTGGGTGAATTCTCGATGTCGATGTCGGGCGCGGTGCCTTCGTTTTCCACCGCCCATTTGCCGTCGCGCGTGAAGAATCCGCCGCGCGGCGCGATCATCGAGCCGCCGTCGATGAAGCCCGGCGTGTCCGCGGTGTGCACCAGTCCGCCCCACGTCCGCTTGCCGACGAGCGGGCCGACTTTCCGGCGCTTGAACATGTACGGCATCAAGTCACCGCCCGAGCCGGCCATCTCGTTTACGATCATCACCTTTGGTCCCCAGATGCCGGCGGACGGACTGGTGAACGGATAGCGATCGCCGACCGCATTGTTGAAGTAGCCATCGAAGTCGCGCTGGAGTACATCGATGATGTAGTCCGCGGCCGAACCGCCGCTGTTGAAGCGCTCATCGATCACCGCGCCCTTCTTGTCCTGTTGCGCGAAGTAGTAGCGGTTGAAGCTGGTGTAGCCGGTCTGCGCCGTGCTCGGCACGTAGACGTACGCGAGCTGGCCGTGCGACAGCGAGTCGACGAGATGCCTGTTGTGCTCGACCCACGCCCGGCCGCGCAACCCTTGATCGCTGGCGACCGGAATGACCGTCTGATGCCGAGCGCCTTCCATCACCGGACGGGTGTTGAGCGTGAGCACCGTCTGCCGGTTCGCGGTGCCATCGAGCATGCGATAGATGTTGTCGGGCGCACGAAGCTCGACGCCGTTCACCGCGAGCACGTAGTCGCCGACCTTGGCGTTGATCCCCGGTCCCGCGAGTGGCGCGCGCAGGTCGGGGTTCCAGCTCTCGGCGTCGTAGATGTGCGTGATCTTGTAGCGTCCACTCTCCACGGTGAAGTCGGCGCCGAGCAGCCCGACGGCGGACTGCGGCACCTCGGGCATGTCGCCACCGCGAACGAACGAATGCCCCACGGCGATCTCGGCGCCCATCATGTCGAGCAGATAGTTGAGGTCGGCGCGGTGCGCGACGTAGGGCAGGAGCGCGCCGTACATCTCCTTCATCTTCGGCCAATCGGAGCCGTGCGAGTTCTGCACGTAGAGATAGTCGCGCTGGTTGCGCCATCCCTCGTCGAAGATCTGCTTGAACTCCGCCTTCGGATCGATCTGCGCGCGTAGCTGCGCGGTAAGCCGGCCCGTCGCCGGCGCCGGCGGCGCCTTGTCGGCGTCGACGAGAAAGAGCGCGCTCTGCAGGCCAGGCGTGCGATAGAGGAGCTTCTTACCGTCGGCGCTGACGACGTAGCCCGCGACGTTCGTCGCGAATGGCGCGGCGCGGCGGTCCTTCAACTGGTAGCGATGCAGCGTGCCACCGGGCTGCGGTCCCTCGGCCGTGCCCGTCGCCGGCAACGCTTCCACGAAGAAGACGGTGCCGGGCGCGCCGGCGCGAAGCTGCGCGTAGTCGCGGATCGCAACGCTGGGCACGGCGATGATGCGCTGCTGCAATCCATCGAAGTCGATGCGCATGGGCCGCGTGCTCGCCGCGGGCGTGCGCGTGCTGTCCGAGCGCATCGCCTGCGCGCTGTCCGGACG
>JALZAE010000063.1 GCA_030948535.1 Gemmatimonadota bacterium
AAGGTGCGCGGCACCGATCCTACGCTGCGCGATGAGTACGTGCTGTGGAGCGGCCACCAGGATCACGATGGCGTGCGATCGCCGATCGCAGGCGACTCGATCTGGAATGGCGCGGACGACAACGCAAGCGTGAGCGTCGCGATGCTGGCGATCGGACGCGCCTACGTGAAGCAACCGGGCAAGCGGTCGGCGTTGTTCGTCTGGCACGGCGCGGAGGAGCGCGGTCTGCTCGGTTCGCGCTGGCATGCGCTCCATCCGATGGTGCCGGCAAGCCAGATCGTCGCCGTGCTCAACGGCGACATGATCGGGCGCAACGATCCGGATTCCGCCGCGCTGCTCGGCGCGCAACCGCCACATCGAAACTCGACGGTGTTGGTGAATATGGCGCTCGCCGCCAACGATCGCGTGACGCACTTCAAGCTCGACACGCTGTGGGATCGCCCGACGCACCCCGAGGGATGGTATTTCCGTAGCGATCACCTGCCGTACGCGCGCGCCGGCATTCCATCGGTATTCTTCAGCACGCTGCTGCATCCCGACTATCACACACCGCGTGACGAGCCGTCGCGAATCGACTATGGGAAGTTGGTCAGGATGACCCGGTGGATGTATGCGACGGGATGGAGTGTGGCGAACTCCCCAGTGCGTCCTGGTCTGGATGCGGGTTTCAAGCTGGAACGGTGAACCGCGTGGCGAAGACGTCGGCTGAAAACCCACCTGCAACAAAACTGTTGACCCAACCAACGACCAACAGAAAAACCAAACGGCGGTGCTCAAGTGTCGAGCACCGCCGTTTGGTTTTCAGTACTGCGGAGGTGTCTAGTAGAACGAGTACTTCACCTGTGCTTGGAACTGGTAGTAGCTGCTCAGGTTGTTGTTCGTGAAACGCGTGAACGCCGTGTTGAAGGTGTAGATCTGCGGCGCGGTCGCCGACGCGGGCGACGTGCTGGCGCGGTTGAGCAGGGTGACATTGCTGTTGGAACCGGCAAAGCGGAGCAGGCCCCACTCCTGACCGAAGCGCGTCCCGATGTAGTTGAGCGCGTTAAACAGTCCGATCTCGAGCGACAGCTTGTTGCCGCGCACCGACGGCAGCGACTGGCGAACCGTCAGGTCCAACCGATTCTGCCAGGGGCTACGGCAGGAGTTGCGCGGAATGATCGTTCCACGATGCTGGCTCAGGCACATATCACCGCTGATGAACGACTCGAAAGCATTCTGCTGCTGAAGCTGCGACGCGGCCGTTCCGCTGAACTGAATCTCGTTCGGATCGGCGGAGTTCCTCGGAATGTAGATCAGGTCGTTGCCCGAGAGCCCGTCGGCGTTGATGTCCTGGCCGTACACGAAATCGTACGGAACGCCGGACTGGCCGATATAGATCACCGACATGTCGGTCGCAAACTTCTTCCACGGGAACGTATATGTGCCGGTTCCGACGATGCGGTGCGGCTGATCGAACAGCGAGATGCCGAGGTTCTGGCTGTCGTGGCTTCCGGAAATCGTCCGACCGAACTGGAAGTTCGACACGGCCCGGCTCGAGGTCAGGCTCTGGACGTCGCGCGCTTTCGAGAACGTGTAGGCGAGCGAGCCTTCGAAGCTGCCGGTGAAACGGTGCTGGATCTGGCCCGTGAGGTTGTACGAGTAGTTCTTGCTCTGGTTCGTGATGTCGATCGCCTCGCTCACCCGGTTGCTGACGCGTACGGGAGCGGCAATCGACGCGCCATAGAGCACGCGGCCGCGCGAATCGGTGCCCTGGGGACCGACCAGATTCTTATTCACGTAGAACAGCTCGTGGATCGCTTTGCTGTACAGCGCGTCGAACGAGATAGTCGTCCCGTCCGTGAACTGATGATCGAAGCCGAGCGTGGTACGCATGTACTGCGGGAACTTCAAATTCGGATCGATGAAGTTGACCGGTCCGAGCACACCCTGCGCGAAGCCGACTTGTCCGCCCGTGGCGTTGAGGCAGTAATTCGGTGGCGCCGCAACGTTCTCTGTCGAGAAAGGCGGCGCCTTCTGGCCAGCGGGGCCCGAGATGCTCGGCCCGCCGGAGAAGCTCGTGCCGCAGTTCACGAAACCAAGACCGCTGCCGTTGTTCTGATACGCGTTGCCGAGCCAGACGAAGGGTGGACGGCCGGTGAACGAGCCGATTCCGCCGCGCAGCTGGTTCTTCTGGTCTCCGGTAACGTCCCAGTTGAAACCAAAACGCGGCGACCACTGATAAACACGGCGTGGCACGTTCGAGGTGTTGCGGTTGAACAGCGTGTCGATCGCCAGCGTATGCGTCGGGGCGTTATCAAGTCCGGGCATGTCGACGCGCAGACCAAAAGTATACGACACTCGCTCGCTCGGCGACCACGCGTCTTCGAGGTAGGCGCTGTAGGACGACGCGCGGAACTTGGCGATGATGTCGCCGCCCAGGCTGGCGGAGTGGCGATAGGCAATCGGTATTCCGTTGCTCAGCGAGTCGATACTCGAGAATTCCCAAACGCCAAAGCTCGATTCAGTAAACACGTTCCGAATCTTGAAGAACTCGTTATGGGTTCCGAGCGTGACACGGTGGTTGCCGAAAGGGATCGTGAAGTTGTCGGTGATCTCGTAGAGATCCTGGTCGAGCACATTGCCCTGCGAGAACTGCTCGGTACCGGCTTGCAGGACCGCGGATCCGCCGCCTGGCAGTTGGCTCGGCACCTGGACGCTGACGTTCGGAGCGATTGCTCCTGGAATGCGCTGATCGCGAACGCGCGAATAGCCAGCGATGAATTCGTTGTCCGCTCCGTTCCTAAAGTTTGTAAAGAACTGGAAGACTGGAGAATGCGTGCGGTTCGACTGGGTGTAGTCGATCGAGCTCAGCGCGAACAGCGGGTTCGTCGCCGCCGTGGACCGGCTGAAGACCTCGGCGTCGGCGGAGACGTAGTTGTAGCGGAAGACGGCGCGGCTGCTCAGCGATGGAACCTGGAAATCGAGTCGGCCGAAGAAATTCTTGAGCGGATTCGGCTTCTGGAATTGAAGCGCGCTGCCCGGATTGGTGATCGCGTACTTGGCCAGCGCCGTGTTGAACTGGTCGACCTGGGCCTGCGAGACGGGCGAGGCCGGGTTGGTGCTCCCGATATACGGGCCCGTCGCCGGCTCATTGCGATCCTGCCACTCGGAGGTGATGAAGAAGTGGAGCTTGTCACGGACGACGGGGCCGCCGAGTGAGAAGCCGTACTGTTTCTGGTCGTACGTCGAGTTGCGGATGAACGGGATATTGCGCGCGTAGCTTTCATTGCGCTGCTGATAGAACGCGTTCCCGGAAAGCTGGTTCGTGCCGTTCTTGGTCACCGCGTTGACCAGCGCGCCGGCGAAATCGCCGTAGCGCACGTCGTAGCTCGAGAGGATGACCTGATACTCCTTCACCGCCTCGATCGGAATGGACTTGCCGTTCGCCTGGCCGCCGGGTTGGCCGGTGCTGGTGAGACCGAACACGTCGGTCGAGCTAGCGCCGTCGATCTGGATCTTGTTGAAGCGGTTGTTGACGCCACCGCCGGAGAGGCCGGGTCCGGCATCGGAGATCTGCGGCGTGAGCCGCACAAAATCCGTGAAGTTGCGGTTCAGCGTCGGCAGACGATGGAGCAGCGTGTCGGAGATCGTCGTGTTGGTGCCCGTACGCGTCGGCGAGATCACAGAATTTTCGGCGACTGCGGTTACGGCGACGACGGCGAGCTGCGCCGCCTGTGGCACGAGCGCGAACTCCTGGCGCACCGCCTGACCGAGGGGAACTCGGATATTATCGCGCGACTGCGACGCGAATCCAATGCGCCGAACGGTGATCGAATACGGCCCGCCGGGATCGAGGTTGGGGACGTTATACCTGCCGCCCCTGAGACTCTGAGTGCCCGTCGTCGCGCCAGTCGCGCGATTCACCACCTGGATTTGCGCCGCCTCGAGCGGCTGCCCGGCCGTGTCGGTCACGACGCCGGCGATCGCGCCAGTAGTGCCGCTCTGCGCGCCGAGGGTGCGCGAGGTAGCACTGCCGGCGATTGCCAGCGCCGCTACCGCGACGAGTGCGAGCAATCGACCTGACTTGATCATGCTGAAGCATCCCCTAAAGGAAGAAGGAACCACGTAGACCACACGGGCGAGGAGCCACCAACGTACGAGAGGCGAGGTCGCGACGGATGCAGTAGCGCGCAACGATCCCGTCACGCGATCATGCGGGCAACCGCTTGATGGCAGTAACGATTGCCTGAATGCGCGCCGTAATCTGTTACATAAGGAGGGAATTCGCGATAGCTAATTTCCTCATTCTCGCCGCTCGACGCGGGCAGCAAAACGAGACGACCCCCGGCCTATGAAATACGGCCAGAGGTCGCTTGGAACATCTCGTTGGCTAGCTATGGAACGATCTGCTTCAGATTCCCGCAGGCGAGCGCGACACCCGCGCCGTTCGCCGCGTGCACGATGACGAAGAAATTGCCCGTCGACGGCGCGGCGCTTCCGACGACCGCCGTCACGCTCCCTGTCCCATTCGCCGCGATCGTCAAAGTCGGATAGCTCGCGGTCGTTCCAAGGGACACCTCGTCCGACGCGCCGCACACGCCTGGACTGATGTGCCAGCTGTACGACTCGCCGGGCGCGCCTTTCATAAGCGTGAGCTCGGCGGTCAAATGTCGATCGTCCGCTGCGGGCATGACTGAGGCAATGCCATTAATCGAAACGACGTTAGCCTTACCAGGCGCAATACTGGCGCTATTATAGCTGCCAAATGGCGTAACATTGGCCGCCCAGCTGTTACGTCTAGCAATTTCGCCCATTGACGTGTGCTGCACCAGTTGAGGTGTGACACATCCGATCAGCACTGCGGCCACTCCCATCGAAATGATCGACCTGGTCCTCATGTCCAAACTCCATAGTGAATCGATATGCATTAGAGAAGCATAATGCCTGCCGTCACACGGCTAGGTGATGCCGCTCACCCGAGCTCGATCTTTTCCGATCCGTCCGGTTCCATTCAGCGCTAGCCACAACCTGCCGCGTTTCACATCGGACACCATGTGTCGCACGACCGCGGAGTCAGTTGGAATGTGGACGACCTCCATCTTCTCCGTCTTCGTATTTGTTCGCACTCGAACTACGGGTTGACTACCATCGCGCCACTCGGGGTCGAGCATCGCATCGGTACCGTCGAGCGGATTGTTCCGACCGGCATATCCCTGCACGAGTCCGGGAACGCGAGCGCGGTCGAAGGACACCGTACTGCGGAGGCCGAGCGGCTCGAGGATGCGGCGGCGCATCTCATCGTAGTAGGGTGATCCGGCCAGCTTCCCGATGATCATGCCAAGCGAGGATCTTCGATCATGCCGACTGTCGTGCCGACACTCGTCGGACTGCCCTACGATGCGAGCTCGTCGTTCCTGCGCGGTGCCGCCGCCGCACCGGCGGCGATCCGCGCCGCGCTGTGCTCGCCGTCGACGAACGAATGGAGCGAGAGCCTGACCGACCTCGGTGCCGCATCGATGTTGGCGGATGCGGGCGATCTCGACTTGTCCGATGGCGCGACCGTGCGCGAGGCGATCGAGCGGGGCATCCGCGCAACAATCGACGGAGGTGGGCGACCGATCTCGTTAGGCGGGGATCACTCCGTGACGTATCCGATTCTGCGGGGGATCCGGCCGAGCCAGCAGCAGCTGACCATCCTGCACATCGATGCGCATCCGGATCTGTACGAGGTGTACGAGGGAGATCGGTTCTCGCACGCGTGTCCGTTCGCGCGGATCATGGAGGAGCGGTTGGCCGATCGCCTGGTGCAGGTCGGCATCCGCACCATGAACGGACATCAGCGCGCGCAGACGGATCGATTTGGCGTCGAAGTGATCGACATGCGCGCGTGGAGCGCGGGCGCGCGGCCGGAGATCGGTGGGCCTGTCTACATATCACTGGACATGGACGCGCTCGACCCGGCGTTCGCACCGGGCGTGTCGCACCGAGAGCCGGGGGGGCTGAGCACGCGCGAGGTGATCTCGCTGATCCAGTCGATCACCGGCCCAATCGTCGGTGCGGATGTGGTGGAGCTCAACCCGGCGTGCGACGTGTCGGGAATGACGTCGCCGGTGTGTGCCAAGCTGGTGAAGGAGCTGGCGGGCCGGATGATCGGGTGAGTTGATGCGAACGCCGGTGTATTAGTAGCACTATGCTACTAATACACCGGTCTTTACCGCACCGCCAATTACATCTTCGGCAGTAGCACCTTGTCGATGACGTGAATCACGCCGTTCGACTGATACACGTCGTAGACCGAGATCTCGGCGACGTGCTTCGCTTCGTCCTGGAGGACGATGTTGCGGGGGCCGTTCATGCGCGCCCACAGCGTTCCGCCCGAAACGGTCTTCAGCATGGCCGTGCCGTTGCCCTTCTTGATCAGATCCTGCAGCGCGTCGAAGTCGTACTTGCCGGCGACGACATGGTAGGTGAGCACCTTGGTCAGCGCGTCTTTGCTCTCGGGCTTGAGCAGGTTGTCGACCGTGCCGGCCGGCAGCGCGGCGAACGCGGCGTTCGTCGGCGCGAAGACGGTGAACGGACCCTTGCCCTTGAGCGTGCCGACGAGGCCGGCGGCCTTCACCGCGGCGACGAGCGTCGTGTGATCGGCGGAGTTCACGGCGTTGTCGATGATGTCCTTGCCGCGCGACATCGCCATGCCACCGACCATGACGTCCGCCTTCATACCGCTCATGTTGTCCATGCCCTGCGCCGCGAGCGGCGCTGCCGCGGAGGCGGCGCACACGACAGCCGCGACCATCGTGCGAATCGAGTTCGTTCTGTTCGTCATTTGTCCTGACCCCAAGTTCGGAAGTGAGTCGAGCATCGGTTGTGGTGGCGCACGTCTATCTCCGCCACGTTGCGATGGTACGGCGGAGCTATGCGATCGGATCTCCGGGCCGGACCACCATGGCCGATACGCCACCGAAAGTGGCAGGATGCACACCGTCTGATACGTTGACTGGATCGTGACTGCCATCGGCATCTCGGTGATTATCCCGGCATACAACGAAGAGCGGTTCTTGCCGCGACTCCTTGCCGACATCGCCGACGCACGCGCGCGATATCGACCGGGCACGGAGAGCATCGAGGTCATCGTCGCCGACAATGGCTCGACCGACGGAACGATCGATGCCGCCGAGTCGTACGGAGGCGCTTTGACGGCTCGGCCGGCGCCGAGGACAGAAGGGTGAGTGGCTGAAGGGCGTGCCCGCGACATTCTCGGCGCGAAAGTTCGACCGTTTCGCCGAAACGGTATTGGTATGGCAAGCAGCGCGAAGGCGAGAAGCGGTGACGGCGGAGTCCGACTTCCAATGCCAGTGACGCGCTCTTAGATTTGCTGGCCTGCAAGATGTGATGTCAGCGGGAGATGGGCAGGTTCGGCTGGGTAGCTCAGTTGGTAGAGCAACGGACTGAAAATCCGTGTGTCGGCAGTTCGATTCTGCCCCCAGC
>JALZAE010000081.1 GCA_030948535.1 Gemmatimonadota bacterium
ATCTGCGCTTCGATCCTCGCCGTCATGTCCACCGGTGAGCCATTGGGAACGTGGCAGTAGCCCCATGCAGTGTGCTTGCCTGACGGTCCGCGGCTGTCATCGAACAGGCTCGGCTGCGTCAAAAGCACGAACGGCCGCTCGGCGCAACGACCTTCCCATGGGAGACGCTCGCTCTCGGCGATCTCTTCGAGACTACCGCCGACGTGCACTGTCGCGGTGCGGAGACAGTCCGTCGACGTCCACGGGATCGGCGACGACAACGCCCAGTCGATCTTGAAGACGCCGGGGCCGTAGCGAAAGCGCTCTAGCGCACGCCGATCACCATCCGAAAGCCGCCTGCGGGCAATACGCGCCAGTGCGCGGGGAGACGTATCCGCCAACACGATCTTGCTCGGTGGCAACTGGTCACCGCGAGACCGTTGTTGTCTTCCGTCCAGGTGACCGGACGTGGGCCAAGGGGCGACTCGATGAGAGTTCCGCCAGCACTCACCCGCGCGATGCGGCCTCGCCGTGCGAGAACGGTCACGGAGGCGATCGTCGCGTGCACGCACATCGAGAGCTCTGTCTCAGTCACGAAGTACCGGAGCCGTGCCAGGCAGTCGGCTCTGGTCGTCGGCAGGACGAAGGCGACCTCTGCACCGAGCCGCTTCGCGTGGGCGCGCATCTCGTCCGTGGTGAGCGTGTCACCGCCGAGAATCACAGGTCCCGGATTTCCGCCTCCCGGCATCGGAAAGACGAGCGTTGGAACAATCTCGAGCCGCTTGGGCGACGCACTCACGCGACGCACGGGATCACGAGCGGGATTATGAGCGGGATCATGAGCGGCCGGTGAGCCGCCTGTGCAGCTCCCACGCCGCGCGCTCGACCCAGCATTCGGACAGCCGGCCGTCGCGCACGGCCCAGATCGCGATGCCGGTAAACTCGACGCGCTGCCCGTCGGGCGCGAGTCCAAACATTCCGTTGTTGCGGCCGCTGCAAACCCATCGGGATACGACGCGGTCGCCGAGCGCGCTGCTGAAGACCTCCAGCGTCTCATTCTCCGCATCAAGCAAGAGCTGCTGGAATCGGCCAACCCAGGCCTTGAATTCCGCGCGGCCGCGGATCGTCTCGCCGGCAGTCGTGATCGCGTAATCCTCCGTCATCAGCTCGTCAATCGCGTCGAGGTCGTGGGGGGGGCCCCAGACCCGCGCGAAGAATTCGAGGGCGAGGCGCTCCGGAGCACCGGGAGGAAAGTCGTCGACGGCGATCATGGAGGAGTCGGAGGGGAGGAAGGATCGTGCGACCAATCGAAAGTTAATCCCCGCCCGAGGGACAACTAGCGGAATCTTGCGCCGCGCAATTTGACTCCCTGAGACGACCCCTATCGCGCGACTTTATCTCTCCGCGAACCGCGGCGAAGACGAGGCCCGGCTGGGCGAGCGCGGTGCTAGCCAGAGGCGACGCGATGCGGAGTAGGTCGCAGACAGTCGCGGTTCTGCGCTTGACGGTCGCCAGGGCCCGCGGGTAGTATCTTGGGATAGAGTCTACCCCGAGGCAACCGTGGCACTGGTCAAAGGCACGCTCGACGTGCTCGTCTTGAAAGCGCTCGCGTCGCAGCCGAAACACGCGTTCGAGATTACGCAGTGGATCGAGGCGCGGTCCGGCGGACGACTGATGGTGGAGGACGCCGCCCTGATGCAGGCGCTTCATCGCATGGAGGAGCGCAAGCTCGTGTCCGCGTCGTGGGCGATGACGGAGAAGGAACGTCGCGCCCGCTACTATCGCGTTACCGCCGCCGGACGCGCGCACTACCGCGCCGAATCGGAGCGGCTCACCGAGTACGCCGACGTGCTGGTCGCGATCCTTGGAGCACGCACATGACGCGCGACCACGACCGCGTGCGCGCCGAGGTGAACGAGGAGCTGCGGAGCTACCTCGAAGCGCGCGTCGACGATCTTGTCGCGCAAGGGATGAGCCGGCCGGACGCCGAGTCCGAGGCGCACCTTCGCCTTGGCGGCAGCTTCGAGACGGTGAGCGCGCGCTTGCAACAGTCGGCCGAGCGGCGGGAGCGACGCATACACCTGCGCGAGCGCATCGAGAACGTCGCGGCGGACGTCACCTACGCCCTGCGCAGGCTGCGGAAGGCGCCCGGCTTCGCCTTCGTGGCCGTGCTCACGCTCGCGCTCGGTATCGGCGCGACGAGCGCGATCTTTAGCGTGGTGTACAGCGTGCTGATGCGCCCACTCCCATACGCGCACGCCGACCGACTCGTGCAGCTGCGTGAGCGAAACGGCGCCGAAGATAGAACCGGCATGCCGGTGACGTTCGGCAACTATGGCACATGGACACGCGAAGCAAAGTCGTTCGCTGCGCTGGCCGGGCAGATGTACGGGCCCGGGCTCACACTGACGGGTGACGGCGACCCGCTGCCCCTCCGCGCGATGCACGTCACGGCGAGCTACTGGCGCACCCTCTCCATCGCGCCCGCGCTCGGCCGGTACTTCGACGAGCGCGAGGGGGCGCCGGGCGCTCCACACGTCGTCGTGTTATCGCACGCGTTATGGCGATCGCAGTACGCCGGCGACCCGGCGGTGATCGGCCGCTCAATTCTCTTGAACAACATGGCGCACACCGTGATCGGCGTCGCGTCGCCGTCGTACGACCTGTCGGCGCGGGAAATCGAAACGCCGACGGTGTGGGTCCCGTTCGAACTCGGCGCGCGCGAGCTGGCCGAGCACGCCGATCACGAGCTAGCGGTGTTCGGCCGCGTGCGGGAGGATGTGCCAATGGAGCGCGCGTTGGCCGAGCTCCGCGGCATCGAGGCGCGGCTCGCCAAGGAGTATCCTAACTCGTACTTCGACGGCGGCATTATCGGCACGCCAATGCGCGACGCCATTGTTGGACCGGTACGTCCGATACTGCTGGTCCTGTTTGGTGCGGTCGGGCTCGTCCTCATGATCGCGTGCGCGAACGTGTCGAATCTCCTGCTCGCACGCGCGGCGGTGCGGCAAAAGGAGTTCGCGATCCGGAGCGCGCTCGGCGCGGGGCGTCGCCGCATCGTCGGGCAACTGCTGGCGGAGAGCGTGGTGCTGGCGTTGGCGGGCGGCGGGGCCGGACTCGCGCTCGCGGCCGCGGGAATTCGCGCGCTCGTTCGCCTGGCGCCGCGCGACATTCCGCGACTCCCGGAGGTCGGTCTCGACGCGCCGGTGCTCGCCTTCACCTTCGTCGTCGCGGTGTTGTGCGGCATTGTGTTCGGCTTGGTGCCGGCGCTGCGCGCATCGCGCGCGGACGTGCGCGACGCGTTGAGCCAAGGCGGGCGCGACACGGGAGGATCCGTGCGTTATGGCGTCCGCGCGTCACTCGTCGTGGGCCAACTCGCGATCGCGCTGACGCTCCTGGTGGGCGCGGGACTGTTGCTCCGGAGTGCGATCCGCTTGCAGCAGGTGGTGCCAGGATTCGCGACGCGCAACGTGCTGCTTGGCAGCGTGTCACTGCCCGCCGCACGCTTTCCCTCCGACACGATCGCGCGCCAGACGTTCGAGCGATTTCTCGAAACGGTCACGCGATTGCCGGGCGTCGAGGCGGCCGGGTTGGCGTCTCAGGTTCCGATCGCGAACATGGGGAGCGACTGCCCGATCGTCCGGCCGGAGGGAAGCCTACCGAAGGACGCGCGCATCACGGACGCGAATAACCGCATCGCGACGCCGGGCTTCTTCGCCGCGCTCAAAGTGCCCCTGCTGCGCGGCCGTTTGCTGTCGGATGCCGACCGCGCCGGGGCGCTGCCAGTGGTCGTGATCAACCGTGGGCTCGCGCAGCGCCTGTTCGGCGACGCCGATGCGGTGGGTCGCCGTCTGGCAGCATGCGATGCGGGCTCGGCGGGATCACCCGTGTGGTACACCGTGGTCGGAGTGATTGGCGACGTGCGCGCGAACGGACTGATGGCGGATCCGCCGAGCGAGGTGTACTTCCCCTTCGCGCAATCACCGCAACGTCGGATGACGCTCGTCGTCCGGAGCGCCGCCGCGCCCGCCGCGCTCGTGCCGGCGATCCGCCGCTCGCTGCGCGCGGTGGACCCATCGCTGCCGCTCGGCAACGTGTCGACGATGGACGACGTGGTCTCGCGCTCGGTCGCGGTACCGAAGTTCACGACCATGCTGCTGGCCATGCTCGGCGGCGCGGGACTTATACTGGCGGTGGTCGGAATCTACGGAGTGATCGCGTACTTCGTGTCGCAGCGCACGCGCGAACTCGGCGTACGGATCGCACTCGGCGCCAGCCCGTCGAGCGTTGTTACGCTGGTGGTGAGGCAGGGAATGACGCTGGCGCTGAGCGGTGTACTCGCCGGGTTGGTGTTGTCCTGGTGGCTGACCAAGATTCTTGGGAGTGTGCTGGAACAGATGCTCTTCCAGGTGAGCGCGCATGACCCGCTGGTGTTCACCGGCATCGCCGCACTACTCGTCGCGGTCGCGCTGATCGCGAGCGCCATCCCGGCGTGGCGTGCGGCGCGTGTGCATCCCGGCGTGGCTCTGCGAATGAGCTGAGGAGCTTCACAGAAAGCGAAGGGATTCATCCACAGAGAACACAAAATTCACAGACAAGAACAACTGACGTTGATGCAAGAGGTGCACACTGCGACGCTAGAGTCGGAAACATGCCGCAAACGATGGCGACGACCCTCGTGACGGCATCTTACCCATTGCGGTTGCTAGTGGACTGTAACCGAAGTTCGTGATGCGTATTGCCGGCATATCGCAAGGCGCGCTCGAGCAGCCGCTGCGGCACTACGTCTCTCCCAACTAATCTGGTTGCGACGCCGCGCGAGCTGTGAGGGTGAGGAGCGTGTCGCACTCACCGTAGGGGCACGCACGTTCACCGGTCGCCCAAGGTATAGGGCGTTGGCCGGAACCGACAATGCCCCGCTGCACGCTGGGCACACTGCACGGAGCCTCGCGGAAGGGGCAGGTTCGGAATCGGCCGCCGCGGAAGAACACGAAGCGGATCGAACAGATTTCGGGACACCGGGTGACGGGTGCACGCACATGACGCCGGCCGTCCTAGAACCGGCTCAGGAGGACTGCCTTCTTGGCGTCGAACTCGGCGTCGGTGAGCACGCCGGCATCCTTCAGGGCGCCGAGCTGCTTGAGTTGTTCCATGATCGGTACCGAGTCCGACGGTCTCGCCCCGGCCAAGTCGACATGCGGGACAGCACCAGGTACGACCGGCTTTGCCGGCGGTTGCGGCGGACGGTCGGGAGCAGCGGACTGCGGGGACGGCGCGAATGGCGCTCCCTGCCCGAGCTGCATGAGGATCGCGCTGGTCAAATCCTGCGGCGTGCGCCCGAAGAGGCGGTACAGATACCACGCCCCCACCAACAGCGTGAAGAGGATGCCGGGCAGTCCGAAGCTGGAATTGACGAGCCCGAGGATGAGCATCGTACCGATCTGGCCGCCCAAGGTCGACGTTTGCGGCTTGACGTGCAGCCGCACCGAACTCTGGCGCGCGCCCGTCTGCGTGATGACCAGCTCTCCGTCGAACGTCGACCAGAATCCGCGCGGATTCAACATGCTCGTCTTCGCGATCGCGAATTTCGCGGTGGTTGGCGGCGATTGCCACCGCACTTCGCCGCGCGCCGCTTGAATCGCCTGGATAGTCATGTCGTAGGCGGTACGCGCGTCAGCGTTGACAGTGGTTGGCATCGCGCCGGATCGCCCGAGCAGCGAGCGATTGCTGTTGTACTGCTGCATCGGCGGTTGCACGAAGGGCGGCGGAACCTGCGGTATGGACGGCGCGCCGTCGTGCGTCGCGTCCCGATTGAACGAAGCTGCATCCAGGGGCGAACCGCACACGCGACAATAGCGCGCGGGGCTGGGATTCTCAGCCCGGCACTTGGGACAACTCACGATGTCTGCGGCGTTAGGGACCGAGGTCATGGATTTTCTTGGCGGGAGTGTTGGCTGCAACGAGAGCCCTCAACGACTGCGTAGGGGCGACTCCAATAATGAAGGCGGGAGTTCCGTCGGGCGGGGATCAGCGTAAAATAGCGGGATCGATCGGGCGGACGGTAGCCGCGGGTTGATGCGCCGGAATAGCACGCGCGATGCTACCGGCGTATCGCCGAAGGTAATCTTGGGTGCAGTGTCGGCGGCGCACGCCTTGGCGATGTCCGCCGCTTGCCCCTGGAGTTCGCATCCTGCAAGAACCGGCGATGCGGACATCGCCAACACTGCGATGCTGATGATGCCCCGGTTAACGCGCATCTTTGACCGCTGTGTCCGCGGTCCTCGAACCACGGCATTCTGCGAGCTTGACGAAAATGGACATGTTGAGCCGCGTTTCATTTGCGGAGGGGGCCCATGAAGCTCGGCATCAGCGAGCGGAGTGAAGGTCGCTGCCACCGGACCACACCCGGCCAGGCTAGCAAAGTCCGAAACGTTCACCGAGCCATAGGTTAGCTCGCACTCGGAGCGGTCGTGCACTAGTCCAACGTGATGCTGAGGGTCGCCGGTGCATTCTAGGCGTCATCCCGCTCTCGAATGTACGGACGATGAGCCACTACACCCGGCCGTGATGCGATAGTTACAACGTCGAGCACGGGTTGCTCCTCTGGAAGGGCCTGCAACGCAACTCGCCCTCGGAATCCTCAGGAGCGCAACTCTCGTCAACGGCGGGAAAGCGCAGCGGGAAATCGCTCCCTCTGTCCGGTCTCTCTCCGTAGATGATGTCGTTTCCTTGTGCCTGCGCCGAGGCGCGCGTCATCGCGAGACCGAGGCCGTCGCCCGTATTTCAGGGGCACGTCCAGGGACCAACCAAAGCCTCGAAGCTTCGCCGCTCGGTGCGGGCGACGCCTGGCCCGCGATCACCCACAGCTACGACGAGGGTACCGCCATCGCGATAGGCGGAGAGGTCGATCAGGGGTTCCAGCCTGGCTGTATTTCGCAGCATTTTCGAGGAGGTTGACCATCGCCTGCAGCGCATGGATGAACTCGAATTGGCCGACCAGGTTCGCATCGCCATCTTCCGACGCCCGTACATTCCGCAACTCCAGGACACCGCTCGCGCGCTGCAGCGCCGCCCCGATGAGATCGTCCGCGCTGTTCACTTCCGGACGCACGTGCAATGCGCCGCCGGTCAGGCGCGAGAGGTCGAGGAGATCCGCAACGAGCGATGAGCGTGCCGGCGTACGCGACGGACCAGCTTCCGTACAAACTCGTCGAGCAGCGCTCGACCGGTGAACGCGTGCCGGTACCGAATGTAAAACAGAGCGGGGAGCCACATCGGCTCCCCGCTCCCTCTACATCAACTCGACCGCAATTACTCCGCGTTCATCACGCAGCGCGATCGATGCAGCCATGGAACAGCGAGTTGTTTTCTTCAGACTGCACCACCGGGAAATTCACGTCCGGTCCGTGCGTACCACCCTTGACGAAGACGCCCGTCGGGAAGACGGTCTCCGCGCCGCGGCTATACTGCCGGATCAGCCGGCGCAGGTCGCCAAGACGGTGGCCCGTGCCGAACAGCCAGAACGCGCGCTCGCGGAAGACGAGATCCACGCGACCAGCTGCCGTGCCTGGATCGGTCAGCGGCGCCAACGTGAGTGTGGCGGGCAGCCACACCTGCTTGAAGGTACGCAGAGTGTTCAACGTGTTGAGCCACGTCAGGTCGCCCGCGGGAAGTGTCTTCAACTGCGCTTCCGCTTCGATCAGGCGCGCTTCCACGCCCGAGACGAGTGGAACGGAGCTCGTCTGCCCATAGACGCCCTGCGCGATGTTGCCGGCACGGCCATCGAACCCGACGCCGTTGGCCGACGTCGGAACGCGAGGATCGTTCGCGCTGACGAAGTTGAGGCCGGTGCCGCCGTCCACGTCCGCGACGGAATAGCGCTTGGCACTGTTGTTCAGCGCCCAGATCTGATTCTGCCGCGTGGTGAGCGACTGCTCGGC
>JALZAE010000119.1 GCA_030948535.1 Gemmatimonadota bacterium
GTCGTAACCGGAGTAACGGTGGGCACCGCCTCGATCACCGCGACGAGCGAATCGCAAGCAGCGCACACAGATGTGACCGTCACGGCCGGCGCAGCCGCGCTGCTCGCGAAGTCGAGTGGTGATGCGCAGGCTGCCGCTGTGGCGCAACCGCTGCCCGTTCCCCTCGCGGTGCGCATCACCGACGCGCTGTCGAATCCGGTGCCCGGCGTGCAGGTGGTTTTCGCCATTCGCGCGGGCGGCGGATCGCTCGCCAACACAAGTGTCACGTCGGACAACAGCGGGCGAGCGCAGACGACATGGACACTCGGCACTAGCGCCGGCGCCGACACCGTCACCGCGAGTATCGCCGGGCCGCCGGCTGTGCTGTTCACGGCGACAACCCTCCCCGGTCCGGCGAGTGCGGTCGTCCGCGTGAGCGGCGCCGACCAGCTCGGCGTCGTGAATACGGCGCTCTCCGTGCCATTCGTCTCGAGAGTCACGGACCAATATGGGAATGGCGTCGCAGGAGTATCGGTGACGTGGTCGCTCACTCTGGGCACGGGCAGCCTGAGCGCGACCAGCGCCTCATCGGACGCCGCCGGGCTCGTATCGGTGCGACTGACTATGGGCGCGCGCGCGGGCACGCGCACCGTTGCGGCGACGTTGGGCGCAGCGGCGAGCGTCTCTTTCTCCGCGATCGCCGCCGCGCCAGGCGTGCGCGACGACTGGCCCACCTATGGTCACGACGCGGGCCGCACGGGCGCGTCGCAGGCGAGCGTGCCCGGCGCCCTTACCGTCGCGTGGCGCTACGACCCCGCCGCGGCGAATGGCTCGGGCTTCAGCCGAACCGAACATCCCCTCGCCCGCGCCGACGCGGTGTTTCTCGAGTGGGCTGGCCAATCCACCTTCGTCGCCAACTTCACCGCTGGCCCGGCTGTCGATCGCATCTCACCCAGTGGACAGCAGGTCTGGAGCTGGCACGGTGGCAACGACACCGAGCTTGGCACCTGGGGATCGATCTGGTCCTCGTCGGCGGGCGAACGCTTCGTCTACAACAACGACGGCTTCGGGTACCTCGATTTCGCGACCGGCGTCTTGCGTTCGCCCTGGAACTGCGATCGATGGGGCGAGTCACTCGCAGACGGGCCGGCCCTCTACCTCGCCAACGATTTCACGATCGATTGTGGCGGGCCATACGTGGGATCGTTCGACGCGAGCGGGAACGCTTCGTGGTATGCCAGCCCGGCGGCCGGTCGAGCGACCTACGTGCAGACGTCCAGCGTGGTGCTCATGAACGGCGTGTTATCCTACTCCGCGAGGTTTTTCTCAGCCACCGCCGACCCGGGGTCTGGCGTGTTCGCGTACGACCCCCAGACGGGCGCGCTGCTCCGTTCCGTGAAGACGATTCCCGCCAGTCACATGAGCGCGGACGCCACGCAGCTCTACCAGTACGAAGGCGGTACGCAGCTCGTCGCGCGCGCGCAGTCCGACCTGCATGTCGTCTGGACCGCGTCGCTCGCGAATGGGGGCGAGCAAGCGCCGGTGCTGGCGAACGATCTCGTGATCGTCGCGACCACCACGAACATTCAAGCCTTCCGCGCGTCGACGGGTGCGGGCGCGTGGACGGCGCCCATCGCCGGAGCGGCCGCTGAATTCAATAGGTATCCGTCGACCGGCGCAACGATGGCTGCCGCACTTGGGAGCGGTACCCTCGTTGTGACGAATCAGGAGAGCGGCATTCACGTATTATCGCTCGCCGATGGCCGCGAGCTCTCGCACCTGGTGATTCCGACGCTGACGAATCGCCTGCGCAATCCAATCATCGTGAACGATCCCATTCGCGGCGCCGTCGTCTACGCGGTCGACGATCGCGGATTGATCGCGTTCACGCCCGTTCTCCGCCGACGCGCGCGCACGGCTGCTGCCGGGACTCGGCAGCTCGCGGGCAGCGGACAACCAGGCCGGCACTCTCCTGGCACCGCCGAAATTCCAGGTCTGGTCACTCGATCGGTTCAACGCGGGCGGTCAGCCGGTCGGACACCGAACGCCGTAGGCGCGAAAGAGGCCGTCGCCGCGTATGGTGTCGACCGCGCGCGGCGGGGATCGATTTCGCCTCAGGCGCCTACCGCGGCTCGAATCGCCCGTGTTTCGTGGCGCCCAGCGCGCTAGCGCCTGAATGTGACGGCAACACACTCGATTCACTTGCTCGCGATAGCGCATCGCGGTGCTCGCCCACACTAGACTCGAAATCGAGTCGAAGACGCTGAGAGTCTGCTAGGGAAGCTCTGCATAGGTGATCTTCAACTGTGCTCTTGTGACGCAGGCCGTGAACGTTGGGCGAAAGTGGTGCTTGTGACCCGAGGGTAGGATGCCGTTCCCACTTCTGGGCGCCGCACGGCGTGTCGTCGGCGCGTGGATCGCTCACGTGAGAGAACGGTGAACCCAGTGGGCGGCAGTCGCCGCACTAGGTACAGGTTCGCCAAGCCGAACCGAACATCGCAACCGCCCGCGCTGTTTTTTTCGCGATCCCTCGGTACCGCACCTTTGTGAATCCCCCGAGGGTCTTCACCAGGTGAAACGGATGCTCGCCTCGCGCCCGGTGTCGGGAGCGGTTCCGATTGATCCGCTGCTGGTCCCTCCGTCAGGGGCCGCGTCTTAGTGCCCGCCGGTTCACCCGATAGCGTCCACCCGCGACTGGTCGTGCGCGGCTCGCAGTCTGCATGGCGCTCTCGGTCTCGCTCCGACGCGGCATCATCGGACTTTCGCCTCAGCTGGGCGCGGCGTCACGGAACTCGCCGTGGAGCGAGTGGCTCTCGGCCATGATCGAGCGCGATCATTTCTGACGACGCTCTTTAGCGTCTTCTCCGCGTTCGGCCTGCTCGTCTCGGCCGTTGGGCTGGACGGCGCCCGAACACCGCAGATATCGGGAAAAAATTGTGGGATCAGCCTCATAGGAGACGTCCGAAACCGACAAATAGTCGTCATCGCAATTCGGACATCGTATCCGTGCTGATGGATCGGCGGCGAGCGTAGCGGCAGCTGCGACCCACTTGCGTCTCGTGTCGTTCATCATTGCTCTCATGGGAAGATGCCAATTCTAGAATCGAGTCGGTACGCCTTCTCGGCAAAGTTGAAAGCAGCGTTCGTTTCCGCACCCGCACCCGCACTCGCACCACTCGCCCCTGCCCCTGCGCCATTTCCAAAGGCGGAAGAGTTCCTGAAGTACCGTTTTCGTGAGCTCGGCCTTCGACGCAAATGCCTCGCTACCCAGATGGAAGGTGTTGCCTGCGAAGTTCGTCATTCCGGAGAATGGTCCAGGATCAAAGGTGACCGTACGACCGCCAATCTCGACCGCAGGTGAGGTGCCTGCTCGCGCAGCCGCCTGAAGTTCCGCCATTCCGGAGGAGCGGAGCATCTTGGCTGCCTGAACCATGATCTTCGCACCTTGATATCGCGCACGGGCACCGCTCAATTCACCAGCAGCCTCCGCACCCCCGACGAGGCCGCCTGCGATAAACCTGTCCCAATCGCCGCCGGAATGGACTAAGGGCGTCTCGAGGGGCTTATCACATGCCGGCGTCCAAGGTGACTCGGGCGGGCACAGCCCAAACGGATCGCTATCGTTGAGACCGGATCCCCGGTCGCGAACCCGTACGCGTTGAGATCATTGAGCGATCACGTCATCGACTGGCTACTCAACGGCGACCCGTCGATCCGGTGGCAGGTCATTCGCGATCTCACCGCCGCGCCTGCTGAGGTCCACGCGGCCGAGCGCTCGCGGATCGCGACAGAGGGATGGGGCTCGCGGCTGCTAGATCAACAGCGCCCGGACGGTCAATGGGGCGACGGCATGGCCACGCCATTTTGGTGGTCGAACTTGTACACGCTGCTGTTCTTGCGCGACCTGGGGCTCGACCCGACGAGCCCGCGCGCGCGAACCGCGATCAAACTCGTTCGCAACAATGTTACATGGGGACCAGAGTTCGGAGATTCGCCTTTCTTCGAGGGTGAGGTCGAGCCGTGCATCAATGGTCGCGTCGTCGCGCTCGGCGCATACTTTGGCGAGCGCAGCGATCGGCTCGTCGAGCGATTGCTGAGTGAACAACTCGTGGATGGCGGCTGGAACTGTGAGGTGGAGCGCGGTTCGATGCGTTCGTCGTTTCACACGACGATCTGTGTGCTCGAAGGACTGCTCGCGTTCGAGAACGCGTTCGGCGCCACCGTACCGGTGACCGAAGCGCGGAGACGGGCGCAGGAGTACCTCCTCGAACGTGGTCTACTCCGACGGTTAACGACCGGCGACATCATCGAGCCGATGTGGACACAATTCGCGTTTCCGACGCTCTGGCACTACGATGTACTCCGCGCGCTCGACCATCTGCGCGCAGCGGGCGTGTGGCCGGACGGGCGTGTCGAGGAGGCCGTCGCGATCGTACTCGCACGGCGCCAGGGCGACGGGCGGTGGCTGCTCGACGTGCGGCACCGCGACACCGTTCACGAGGAATTGGCGGGCACCGTCGGCGCCGCGAATCGCTGGATCACGTTGCGCGCGCTGCGAGTGCTGGACTGGGCCGGCGTCAGGATTGAATGATGCCGTCCTCGCCCACGCGACCGCGTCCGACCGTCAGGGGCACAAGTGGGATTCGTGCGTGCAGCACGCGCTCCTTCACCTGAGGGCAACGAAGCAGATTCGACTGCGAGGCCGAGCTTCAAACGTCCATCATTGGACCTCGTTATACCACACATGTGTTCGTACGCTTGGCATGCATCGAATCTTGCCATGAGCCTCACCTGGCCCCTGCGCCCCTGGCCCCTCTAGCCGCTCGCACGATCCGTGCACTCGCGACGGCGATGGCGAACTTGTCAGAGGAAAGGCACGCGAGGAGGATGAGCGCGGGCATGACGGTGCTAGCCGGCGTCGCGACGCTGGCGCTCTTGTACGCGGGTCGCGAGGTGTTCATCCCGATCGCGTTCGCGATGCTACTCGCGGCCCTGCTGCATCCCGTCGTTCGCGCGATGCGGGCGATGCGAGTTCCCGCCCCGCTCGCCTCCGCCGTCGCGGCACTCGGCACCCTCATCATCGTGGGGCTGATCGCGCTCTCGCTCGAGCGACCGCTGTGAACGCTCGCGGCGGAGGTTCCGAAGAGCGTGCTCGTTGCGCGGACGAAGCTCTCGCAGCTCGGCGGGCCCTTCGCGCGACTGGCGCCGAGCTCCACCGGTGCGAAGCAGGTCGGGCAAGCGAGCTCGCGGCAGACGGAGGGCGCGAAGGATTCCACGAACGCGATACCGGCCCGCGATAGCACGTCGACGTCGCCATCTGCGCCAACGAGCAACGCGACTTCCGCATCGGGCGGCGGGCCGCCCGGACTCGCGGACGCGGTCACGCGGGCGCTCGGCACCACCACTTCCGTGCTGAGCGAGATCGTTGAAGTACTGCTCCTCGCGCTCTTCCTGCTCGCCGCGGGTGACGCGTGGCGCGAGAAGCTCAGCGCGTCCATCACGACGCCGGATCGCCGACGTGCGGCGCTCGCCATGGCAGGCGAGATGCGCGCGGTGGTCGTGCGCTATCTCGTCGCGACCGCGCTGATCAATTTCGGGCAGGCGATTGTCATCACGCTCGTCGTCTGGGCGCTCGGCGTTCCATCGCCAGTCGTGTGGGGCGCGCTCACCTTTCTGTTCGAGTTCGTGCCATACCTCGGCGGGCTCGTGCTGATGGCGCTGCTCTTGGTCGCTGGACTGTCGAGCGGTGGAGGGCTCGCACACGCGCTGATCGCGCCGGCGGCGTATCTCATTATCACCACAATTCAGAACAACGTCGTGAGCCCGATCGCATACGGGCAGCGATTGCGGCTGAATCCCACCGTCATCCTCATCGCCGTGATGGTGTGGTACGCCATGTGGGGCGTGGCCGGCGCATTCCTCGCTGTCCCAATCCTCGCCACCATTCGCGTGATCGCCCGCCACGTACAATCGCTCGAGCGACTCGGCACCTTTCTCGAAGAATGAGATCTGAATTAGACGAGGGCACTTCGAGCTTCATGCTTTGACCTCTCCCGGCTGCGAGCACGACATGGCGAAGCTTTGGCGTACCTCACCCAGCACAGCGCGCCGGCGATGCGTCGAGCGATGCGACGGCGACATCGTGCGGCCGTTCTGCGTGCCGCGCCTAACGATCACTCGTTGTGCGAGAGCGGCGGTGTCGCAGGCTGCGCGGCGGATGGTAATCGCGACAT